>NZ_JBALMU010000063.1:0-18078 GCF_036962285.1 Bacillus sp. JJ634 | reverse complement strand
ACTTTAATTTGAGTCAATGCTTTAAATATTCTGATTTTAATCTAAGCAATTATATTATTGGAATCATTGTTAATCATTAGAAAAGCCCATCCGTTTGGATGAGCTTTTCTAGCATTGCAGGTGAATCACATATACAACCCTGCTAAGAATATCCCGAGTGATTCTTGATAAATTTCTTGAAACTGTGATAATGGAAGCGGATTCGTTCCCTGTCCTAATTCCACTGTAAACCCCGGTCTTCTCCAATCCTGGATAAACCAATCTTTATATCCAGCATAACTTTCGATTGTTTGAACAGGTTCATACCCGCTCACTCGACTAAACTCATTTACCATAACTTCCGATTCAGGAGGCTCCAAATTGTCAAACCCCCAGTAAATCACTTGACCTTGGGTATGGAACGCTAATACTCTGCTAAAATTTCTCCTCCTGGTCAAATCCGCCATCGCAACAGCTTCCGGCTCTGTAAGTGGTCTTTCACCAGAATAATCTCTCGGTCCTGGCTTATCAGGATTACGCGCCTTTTCCAATTCCCATTTGGCCGGAAATTGGTCATTTAAATCGACACCCCGAATATTCGCTTTCCATCCTGAAAAATCCATACTCCCTCTATTCCATTGTATAACATTGCTTCTATAAGGCTCAGTAGACGGCGGACCTTGTAAAACGAGGTTTACTCCATCAGGATTGACCATCGGAACAATCGATAATGTAGATTGCTGATATAAAGGCAGCATCTGTACACCACGGATCGTATTCATATTCGTTAACGCCAGCAAATAATCATTAATAAAAGTCATAATAACCGGTGTTGTGATCCATTCATTGGCATGAAACGCCCCATTATAATGCACTCGCTTATTGCCTTTTCCGATTAAAATTTCAGAGATATTTCTACCAAGTACCGAATTCCCAATGGAGGATGTTTGAATAAACGGATAAACGCTGGATAATCTCCTTATATCATCCCTCAATGTTTCATAAGAATAGCTTTGCTCTCCTCGCACAAGTCTCCAGGTAATACGCAGCGGAACCTTAATGATCTGACCGATGTTCAGCGCATTCGGATTAATAGACGGGTTCACAAGGTATAGGGCATCTAATGGAAGATTTCGGTTCGTTGCAATACTCCATAAAGAATCGCCTTGCTTTATCCGATAATTTATCGCAGTAAAGCCTGGAATCTTCACTCGTTGACCAATCGAAAGCATATTAGCTTGCGTTCCTCCATTGGAGTCTTGAATAAGACGAATAGGTATTTTGAACAATTGACTGTAATACCATAAGGAGTCACCCCGCCTTACAAAAACGTCCATATTGTACCTCCCGGTGTTCGTATTTTCCTCGAAGGTTCGCATCTATTTCAATATATGCCTAATTTCACTACACATGTCGGAATTGCTATGAGTACATACTTAATCTACATTCCCCCGGCTCTGCCTAGACATCATAAAACTCCGTACTATCACTAGCTTCACCCCGAACTGACTGCTTCTTGTACTTCTCATCAAATTCTAATAATTATCTCATATTCACTTAATAATTCTTGTCTATGATAGAACCATCAAATAGAAAAAGGAGAGTTATACATGAAAAATAAATGGAAGAAAATCCTCATTGGAACAGCTCTAATGACTGGAGTGGGCGTAGCAGGAGGAGTAGCAGGAGTAGAATCAGCTAAGGAACAAACAGTATCTTCACAAGACTTCTTCGCCACTGTTCAATCTGTAGATGAAACAGGCAATTTCGTTAAAGTAAATGAAAACCAAGCCCACGTTCACAAAACCATCGAAGCCATTGCGAATGAAAGCACAACAACCGATGAGGTACACATTCAACAAGTATCCTCTAACACTCGTGAAGTCCAAGGGAAGGTTGTTTCCTATAACAAAAATAGCATTAAAGTATCCTTTCCTTTCGGGGGAACTGCCACATACAAAATTAATAAAAACACAGAAATTGATGATGATTCAATTCGATTAAAAAAAGGCGTTCTCGTTGAGATGGAAGTATCGAACAAAACCGCTCGCGAAATCGAAACAGAACGAACGATTGAATATTCCGCTACGATTGTTTCCGATAGCAAACAGAAAATGACCGTCAATTTTAAAGGAAAAAAGAAAACATTCCAGAAGACAAGTGGATACGTGTTAGATCGTGATGGCTATCGCGGCAGTTTAAAAGGGGTTCCAGTGGAGCTTAAATTGAATAGCAGCTTCAAGCTAGTTAAAGCCGAAATCGATGATGATTTCGATGATTATGATGACGATGATCGTTTTGATTAATATCATTAACAGCATTATTATTGCCAGATTAAAAGTACAGGATATTCTAGGCTCGCGATTTCCATTAGGTTTTTATTTTTTTTAACCTATAAAGTGAGGCTGAACGAATGATAGTCCAGCCTCACTCCTATATTATTTATCTTCTTCAGTTTCTGTGCCTTCCTCTGTACCTTCATCAACATTTTGATTCTCTTCCGTATTTGTTTCGTCCGTTTCTTTATCAGAATTACTGCAACCCGCGGCAATACCTACCAACATGAAAGATGCCATGAAAACTAATAACCATTGTTTCAAGTTTTTCATATTTCTCTTGCCTCCTCGATTGTCCTATTTGTTAATACAAGACTATCATACAAGATTTTTAGAATATTAGAATCAGCTTCCACGTTTCTTAACATGTTTAACCATATTTTCATATTTACTTAATAGTTCTGTTTTTCATTTCATCATTTTGAAATCGAAACCTCTCACCACTTCCCACATTCCACACATGCATAAAATTGTCCCGAACACAGTAAGAAATATACTAGGAGAAACTACTTTCATAAATGAAAGTCCAATCATAATGACTCCAACTATTAAATAGTGATTGATAGCATGTACATGATACGATCGTTGTTTAGTATGCCATGCTCGAAAGTACCCTTGTAAAAAGCCTAATACAATTTGTGTCATAAGAGCCAAATAAGGGAGATATTCAATTGGAAGCTTCCAATATCCAACGACTATATACACTACTCCCATCGCTACATAAACAGATGTGATAAAAGACCGTGGTTTCTCTCCTCTGGATTGAAAAAAACGATACCCCCATGCAGCAGCAAAAGAGAATGTGGCAAATAACCAAGCAAATAAGGTATAACTAAAAGACACTTCTTTCAACCAAACAATATAATATGGAAAAATTACAACTTGTCCAACTGTGACAATAAGAGGAATATACCATTCACTTTTATTCTGCATGTCTTCGCCTTCTTACTTCATGTAATGATCATAGAACAAATTTACAAACACTTCATTTGGATCTCGTTCTGCCTTCTGTTTCTTGAAGCTTTTCCAATTTGGATAAGATTCTTTAAACTGTTCCTTTGTTTGGTAAGGATAATAAGGCAAATAATAGGTACCACCATATTGCAATGTTACATCCGTCCACTTCTGAATCATCGTTTTAGCGTGAGCAATCTCTTTCTCTTTTAATCCATGCTGAATCAATACGACAAGACCTAACATATCTTCCTTTGCATAAGGGAGACTTGTCATGTTATCTTTCGCTGCATATCGCACTGTGATATTATGCACTTTAAAATCTTCATCTTGATCATTATGAGGAAGCAAGTCTTTCAGGCTCTGCATATACTCTTCATATGAATCAACTGGAATAAAAAACTCTTGTAAAACCTCCACTCTACCAGGCGTAGTAAATTCCATAAATGTAGATTCTGAACGCATAGCATTATTACGTGTAATCGTTTTACCATCAATTGAATTGATATACAGCCTTTGCGATTCCCAAAATAAATCCTCCAGCTTTCCCCCTTTTCTTCCTAAATCAAGAGCAAACTTACTGACTCGAACTCCTTCTTCTTCTTTGAGCGACGTTGTATTATCCTGTTTTTTTGTTTTGTTATAATCAATCACATACATTTCATCTAAAAATGTACCCGGTGCTACACTTATTCTTGCATAGTGCATCGCAATATTTTGATTTTCTAGCACTCTATGAAGATACGACTCATACTTTTCCGTCTCTATTTCCTCTGTGTGAATGGTGTATACTTCATTTTCCGTAAGTTTTAAAGTCACATCTAAAATGACTCCGAATAAGCCATAGCCCCCTAATATGTATGTCATCCATTCTTCTGAATCATCACGTGTTAAATATTTTATTTCTCCTGTTGGAGTTAATACCGTCATTTCCCGAACCGTTTCAGCCATTGGACCAAAACGAATATCTCTCCCATGAGCATTAACAGATAATGAACCTCCAATTGTAAAAATCGATTGTGATTGTGTGACTTGTAACGCTAAACCATACGGAGTGACAGCTTCCTGAACATCTTCCCAACTAGCTCCACTCTCTGCTCGAACTGTTTTAGCTTGCTTATTGATTTCTACTATACGATTGAACCCTCGCATATCAAGTACAATTCCGTCCTTGTAATATGTATGTCCACCTTGGGAATGCTGTAATCCAGCGATAGAAATATGCTTGCCCTTTTTATTAGCTTCTTGAACGATTCTCTGTAATTCATTTCGATTGTGGACATTCACAACTTTTTCAATTCGTTCAGGCAGCAGACCTGTATAGTCCGTAGCTAAACCACTTTGTGAAAACCCATATTTTCTTTTCTCAATTGGTATATTCCAAATAACGACTATAGCCATGGCAAATACTAGAATACCGAGAAACCATGTTTTTTTCATAAACTTAGTTACTTTCTTCATGTTCTTCTCCTGTTTTTGTAAATTGATATAAAAAATGTACCATAATTCATTAAAGAAGGAGAGAGAATATAAAAAAAGGCATCAGGTTAATGATTATACCTGATAACCTCGTCGTATTTCTTATTGAATGAGTTCAAACTCATTCAAAAAAAACAAATCATACATCCTACAATCAATTCGTTAATTTCTCAATTTGCTCCATCAAACTTGAAACTTCATTTACTGTTGTTAAAATTTCCGAGTTCTCTAGTATAGCGGGATCCAACTGACCATTTTCAATATTCGTTAAATATAGGTCAATCCCTTCTTCTAGCTTTTCATTGGTGCTGACAATCTGAGCATGAAGATCTTCTGCAACAGCAGGGGCTTCGATATTATTAAACTCATTTATTTCTTCTTTCATAAGAGTAAGTTCTTCTTCTAGCTGTTGTCTCGCTTCTTCGCTTGCGACTGCATTGTTAGCTAGTTCTGGTACTTCATTCGCAAAATCTTGTGCCGTATTCATATATTCTGTCGTCGCATTCGCATACTCTAAAGAATCATTTACCTCTCCAAGTAAGGAACAACCACTTAGAAACACCATCCCCATCATTCCAAAAGCTAGTATCTTTTTTTTCATTCTCTTCTCTCCTTATACACTAGAATAAGTTTTTCTCACCGCTGATAAAACTCAGAGCTTCTTGCACGATTAACTTTAAGAAGATTTTTCTTATACAGCGCTGCAATACTATTCAACATAAATTCAGGAATTTTCTTTGGAAAATACGGCTTTTTATAATAACAATAAAATGCATTTTTTAAATCTTCCCATTGAGTACAAACTTTCACTTGTCTAAATCGAGCCACATCAATAATTTTCACTTCTTTATCCGATGTGATAAAAATGTTGCGCAAATGAACATCAGACGGATTCAATCCCTCTTTTCTAGCTAACTGTAAAGCCTTATCGGTTTCTTTTATAACATCATCTGAGATTGGAGTCCCTTTTGTTAAACATTGAAAGAGCGTATTCCCCTCTAAATAATCAATGACTAAATAATTAGAACCTGCTTCATAAAGAGTTGGAAAATAGGAGAGATGTTGAAGCTCCCTATAGATATTTGACTCTTCCTCGGCAAGGTGAGCGTAAGTCGGAAAAAATATCTTCATTGCTTTATTCGTTTGTTCGATCCTAAATACATAAGCACTTCTGCCTTGTCCAATTAACGTTAATGATTTATCGTAATCCAGCAGCGTATGTTTGTGGTCATTTGCCATTTTAACACTGACAGCTAACTCATGAAATAAAAGAATAATCGTCACCTCTCTCTATTCTTAGTTATATAAGAAAAGAAAAGGCGTTATAACCAATTTTCTCGGTTATAACGCCTTTACATAAAAAGACCTTACCAAGAAATCGGTAAGGTCTCGCAAACAACTATCATTAGTTGCCAATAAAACCGAGGATTCATATCCCGTAATGACGATTTTATTGTATAGCTACTCCCCTTATACGGAAGAATATATTCAATTTTCTTATTAATTTTATTATAAATATTTTCTTTTTAAACGTCAAATGGAAGGAATTCCACTCCCCCTGCTTTCCCATTTACTATTACACCATTTGAAGAATGACAAGCCCTAATAATCTTCCAAATTTTATCCTGAGCAGTGATATTTTGGCTTGAGCCTTCATTTACCTTATTGAATAACCAGGATAAACGCTTATACTCACTAATTGGAGCATATACACATGACTTTCCTGATATCCCTTGATAATGATTTGATACATGTTAATATAAGGTCGTTGTAAAAAAAATAAGAACAAAAACACGAACATTTTGGGAGGAATGGCATGTTTATTAACAAAAAAATTGCATTTTTAGGAGCCGGTTCGATGGCAGAAGCAATGATTTCAGGTATCATAAATGCTGAAAAAGTTCCGCCAAACCATATTTTTGTATCCAATCGAAGCAACGATAAACGGTTACAACAACTCAAAAAAACATATGAAATTAACGCCGTAACTCAAGATAAATTACCCTTTAAAGACATTGACTTAATCGTCCTCGCAATGAAACCAAAAGATGCAGCATCCGCTTTACAATCCGTCAAACATGTCGTTCAGCCAAACCATCTTATTCTGTCTGTGTTAGCCGGTATTACAACCTCCTTTATAGAGCAGTATTTGCCATCAGGACAACAAGTTATCCGAGTTATGCCAAATACCTCCAGCATGATTGGGGAATCCGCTACCGCCATTTCTGCTGGAACACATACTACAAAGCAGAACGTAATACTCACGCAAAAATTACTTGAATGTATCGGAACCGTATATGTCATACCCGAAGCACAAATGGACATTTTTACAGGTATTGCCGGCAGCGGTCCTGCCTACTTTTATTACTTAATAGAACATATGGAAAAGGAAGGAATAAAAAGCGGATTAGCTGAAGATACGACTCGGCAAATCATTGCCCAGACTATAATCGGAGCAGCCAAAATGATTCAAGCACAAAGCGAAACACCAGCTGTTTTAAGAGAAAAGGTTACTTCGCCGAATGGTACGACAGCCGCAGGATTAGCTGCACTTGAACAATACGGTGGCGGCACAGCTATTTCTCAAGCCATTAAGCAAGCTGCTAATCGCTCTAGAGAAATGAGTACACAATTCAAAGTAAATGCTAGCAACTTTTCAACGACGCAATAGATTGAATATTCAAAAAATAGGAGGGATTAGATGACCGTGAATACTAATAAGCAACGTGTTGTGATTAAAATAGGGAGTAGTTCACTCACTAGTCGACACGGAGAAATTAGTCGTAAAAAACTCGAAAAACTTGTAGATGAAATTGTTTTATTAAAGGATACAGGACATGAAGTCGTACTCGTTTCATCTGGTGCTATTGCTGCTGGCTATCGAAAATTAGGCTGTCTTGAACGCCCTACTACATTGCCTGAAAAGCAAGCTGCCGCTTCAATTGGTCAAGGATTACTAATGGAGACATACTCCGAGCTATTTTTGTCTCATGGCTATGTTGCTGCGCAAATTTTAATTACGAGAGGTGATTTTTCAGATGAAAATCGCTACCAAAATATGCGTAATGCATTAAACGTCTTATTAAAAAGAGGCATTATCCCTATCGTCAATGAGAACGATACCGTAACAATTGACCGCTTAAAATTTGGAGATAATGATACCCTCTCAGCAAAGGTAGCTGTACTAGTCGATGCCCATCATTTAGCCATTTTATCAGACATAGATGGACTATATGACTCAGATCCTAGCAAAAACGGCCACGCTAAGTTGTTAACACATGTTCATAACATTACGCCTGAAATTGAAAAAGCAGCTGGTGGCTCAGGAAGTGAGGTCGGTACCGGCGGCATGAAATCAAAAATTCAAGCGGTTAAAATCGCCATGGCTTCTGGCATTCCAACCTTCTTAGGAAGAGCCGGCACTCCAAACATTATCATGGATGCCGTATTAGGTACGGCGAAAGGGACGTACTTTAAAACTGCCGCACCATTAATGGAGTTAAACGAAAAGACCAAATGGATTGCCTTTAATTCAGGGCCTAAAGGAGAAATTATCATCGACTCATCTTCAAAAAATCGCATTGTCGAAAAACGTGAAAGTGTATACTCCTCTGGCATTCTCGAAATAAAAGGACAATTTGAAAAGGAGTCCGTTATTCGGATAATCGATACTGAAGGAACAGAAATCGGCCTTGGGATTGTTCAGTTTTCATCCGAAGAATTACATCAACTACGTAAACAAAGCATGGTAAGCGCCCCGCCATTCATTATAGATATGAACCATTTTGTTTGTCGTGTAGATGCGCCAATTAAAATTGGCGTGTAATGGTAATAAAAAAAGAAGCTGCTCGAAACAATCCTTTCATTTTTCACACTTATTATTTCTTAAAATTGAACTATACTGAAAGGTGTGTGAGACCGCGTCACACACACCTGATTCAAAATTTGGAGTCTTTCCATTTACTTCTTTTTTAATTTTTATAAGTACCATACAAAAGGAGTACCTTATCATAAATCCGAAATGACTATTAAAAAACTAATTCTAGCCTTGTTCGGTTACTATCCCAATAAATAATCCTCACTTTCGATACCAATTAGCCCCCTCATCCATATGTACAAATGGGATATCTGTATCAACCCCTCCTGTTATTTGCTCTATTTCTATATCATCTCCATCAAGCCATTTTGCAAAATCAAATACAGTAGGTTCTTGATTTCCTCCTAATGCTATCCAAGCCTTCATTTCTCTTGGCAAATAAGCGGATGTATGGATTGTTCCTGCCCAGCTTCCATATAAATCCGAAAAAACGCCTTGATTCGTATCATTTAATAATCGAAAAGCATCATAGGCTTCTGAAAGATTCTCATATTGTTCCTGTATAACCCCTAGTCGTCGTTTAGAATCGACGAGATGATTACGATTTTCGTGCTTCATAATTTCAAAGTGATTCGTGCAGACATTCGACTGACGAATCTCAACACCACGCGGAGATGTTTCAACTACATAAGTCTCTCCGCTTTGATCATACACAACATAAGTAAAAGAATGGCGATGTGGTATCTCCTTCAGCATCGATACCGCTTCCAAAACATTGGCACAAGACTCTATAATAAGCCTTCCAATCATACAACAAATAAATCCATCCCCTGGGTTTTTCCGATTCATGAAGTTATAACCAATCGCTAACCCTTTTTCATTCATTCCATCCATTCTTCCCGTCGCCCTTTGGCTCGGACCAATGCTCGCATATCCTTGGTCAGTTGGTTGAAAAACAACATAACGCCCCTCATACGTCTTCGGATGATAGTCATAATTACGAATTAAATAATCACTTCCTGTTACAATAGAACAGCCCGACTTTACATAATCTAATCGATAGCCCCCAAACTCTTGCAATATGCGTTTCATCGGCCATTCTAGTGCTTCTTGCATTCCAAGCAATTCCTCCCAAACACCAGGAGCAAATTGTGTAATGGCCTTTCTCACCTCTTCTACTTCTATCGTAAATCGAGGCTTTCTCACCTTCCACTGCTCTTCACGATTCATAACGGTTAAAGAATCTCGCAATTTTTCCCCTTGCATATATCCAAAATCATAATGTGTCCCTCGAAATTGAACGATTTCACTATAAATTTGCTTCATGTCATATCCCTCTTTTATATCGTAACTATTTCTTTTTAGAATACTTGATGGATAATTGAAAAGAAAGAAGACAATTGATTACGAATAAATTTATGGAACAATTCACCTAACTAGGCATTTCCCCATAATCTATCATCAAGCCGATTCATGAGGGGGAGAAAATTATGGGGATAGAATTAACGGCTCTCCATTGGATTTATCTAGGGTTTATTGTGTTAATCATCGGATTTATGGTGAAACGTCGAGACACTTCCCTCATTTGTATAATTGGAATTTTCACACTAGCCATTGTCGCAACAAGTAGTGTAACTTCATCCATTATCGGAATTTTTAACAGCTTTATTTTCGCCATTACAGAGCTAATGTCGACTATTTTAATCATTTCCATCATTGTTGCAATGAGCCATGTATTAACAAAAACGGGCATTAATGATGCCATGGTTGCTCCTTTTACTAGGTTTATGAAAAATCCAACGCTTTCCTTTTGGATTATCGGGATTCTCATGATGGTCATTTCTTGGTTTTTCTGGCCCTCTCCCGCTGTTGCCTTACTAGGAGCGGTTCTGCTTCCAGCAGCCCTGCGCGCGGGATTACCTGCACTTGGCGTAGCAATAGCAATGAACCTCTTTGGGCATGGGATTGCTTTATCGAGTGATTTTATCATTCAAGCAGCCCCTAAGCTTACAGCCGATGCAGCTTCAATTCCAGTTGGAGATGTCATTTCAGCAAGCATTCCGCTCGTCATTACAATGGGAGTGGTCACAACCGTTTCTGCCTTTATCTTTTTAAAGCGTGATATGAAGCGCGGGGTCCTCACATTAGGGGAAAATAAAGAAATTATTCAAGACCAAGCAATGAATGAACATTTACTTACCACAAAACAGAAGCATTTTTTTGCTATCCTCATTCCAATTGCCTTTTTGCTTGATGTCATCGCCATGTTTCTTTTAAAGTTACAAGGCGGAGATGCGACGGCATTAATTGGCGGTACAGCGGTCTTTATTCTGCTTATTCTATCCGTTGTAGCGCATAAACAACAAGGACTTGAAAAAACAACAAGCTATTTAATTCAAGGATTTCAATTCGGTTTTAAAGTATTTGGACCCGTGATTCCTATTGCTGCCTTCTTTTATTTAGGGGATTCTGGATTCGCTCAAATTATCGGTGACTATTTACCGAGGACATCCCACGGTATTGTGAATGATCTCGGCGTCGCTTTAGCTGCTGCCGTTCCTTTAACGAAAGAAATAGCGGCCATTACATTGACAGGTATTGGAGCCATTACTGGTTTAGATGGTTCAGGCTTTTCCGGCATTTCCTTAGCTGGTTCGGTAGCGAATCTATTCGGCACAGCCATTGGAGACGGTACTGCTACCTTAACCGCGCTTGGGCAAATTGCAGCCATTTGGGTCGGCGGTGGAACACTTATTCCTTGGGCACTCATCCCAGCTGCCGCCATTTGTAATGTCAGTCCATTCGAATTAGCGCGAAGAAACATCCTTCCGGTAACAATCGGGTTAGTCGCGACGACGATTGTGGCGATGTTTTTGATATAATGAATCAGTTCTAGATTTATTCCTTGAACAATACAAAAGCTCAATCACTAAAAAAGTGATTGAGCTTTTGTTTACTCGTACATTTCACGCCCACTCTCAGTTGTTATTACCCTAAAATAAACCATCCCCTATTATCAAAAAACTAAAAATACGATTCTTACAAAACTGTAAGCTCGTGTAAGGAAAATCCATGTTTTGAGTCTTATTAATTGACTTATAATGACCCTAATAAAAAGATAAAGGGGAAATGAATCAATGGATTTTTCCGATTTAAATGTCCATGTTTTTAGAATAATCAATGATTTAGGTAAAGATTATACTTCTTTCAACGCCACTGTTGTGTTTATTGCTGAATATATGGTGTACGTCTTAGCACTGGCTGTCATACTCTATTGGTTTACACGAACTAATACCAATAGAATCATGGTAATTTGTTCAATGATTTCTTTTATAGTCGCCGAGATAATCGGGAAACTAGCAGGAACCATTCATTCCAATCATCAACCGTTTGCTGAGTTGTCCAATGTCAATCAGCTCATAGAGAAGGCTGTAGATAATTCATTTCCAAGCGACCATACGATCTTGTTTTTTTCCTTTTGTATGACGTTCTGGCTTTTTCACAAAAAGACAGGCGTTTTCTGGATAATACTCGCTTTTTGTGTCGGTCTTTCACGTATTTGGGTTGGCGTTCATTATCCAGCAGATGTCGCATCAGGAGCCATAATCAGTATGACCTCGGCCATCATTGTGTATGTAACCGTACCTAAATTAAGTGTGATAAATAAATTGCTTCGCATCTATGAAAAAGGAGAACAAATCATCCTGCCCGTAAACAATAAATCGAAGAATTTTTAACTTGATAGAAAAAAACGCTGGGGTTCCAGCGTTTTTTAATGACCATTTTCATTCGGTCTGTTACTTTTGATACAATTATATAGTAGAAAATAAGAGGAGAATGATAATGTTTAAAATACTAATTATTGAAGATGATAAACAGCTTATTCATTTACTAGAAAAGCATTTGAATAACTTTGGATTTCAAACACAATCCGTTGATGATTTCGATAAAGTACGAACCCAATTTGAACAGTATGGACCACACCTTGTTTTATTAGATGTCAATTTGCCTAAATTCGACGGGTATTATTGGTGCCGTCAAATCCGAAGTATTTCTATTTGTCCTATTCTTTTTATCTCTGCACGCGATAGCAAAATGGATCAAGTAATGGCCCTTGAAAATGGAGCAGATGATTATATAACGAAGCCGTTTGATTATGAAATTGTCATTGCCAAAATTAATAGTCAACTTAGACGCGCATACGGTTCATATGCTAATGCCCATAATGGACGTACAACTACAGTTGAAGGATTAACACTCGATGTGGAACGGTTAAATCTTTCTCTAGATGGCCAGGAAATTGAACTGAGTCATACGGAAGCAAAAATAGTAGATGAATTAATGAAAAAAGCTGAGCGGGTTGTCAGTCGGGATCGTCTTTTAGAAAAAATTTGGGATGATCAAGCATTTGTGGATGATAATACGTTGAACGTCTACATTACACGCGTTCGAAAAAAATTAGCTTCCTTACATATAATAGACGCTCTTCAAACCATTCGCGGACAAGGATATCGACTTATGCCCAATTGGAGGAAGAATGAATGAAGCTTTTCTTACGTGATCAACTCCCGCTTATTTTTATATATCTAATCCAAATCATCGTTATAACATCTATTTATTGGCTTGACGGTTATCATAATTGGACCATTAGTTTATACGCTGCCCTTCTCAGCAGCTGTCTGCTAATCATCTATCTCCTAATCCGATACATCACCAATCGCTTCTTTTATCAGCGACTAGAAAAACCGCTCACCTCATTGGATGATTTTACAAATAATACGCATCAAACACCGCTTACTGAGGGTTTACAGCAGCTCCTCACTAGCCAATTTCGCCATTATAAAACAGACCTGCATCATTATAAATACAGGCTTGAAGGTCATATACAGTTTATCAATCAGTGGGTTCATCAAATGAAGACTCCCTTATCGGTTATTCATTTAATCATACAGGATGAAGATGACTCTCGCTTCACTGCTATTGGAGATGAGCTTGATCGTTTAAAAAAGGGGCTCGAGACGGTGCTTTATACCGCGCGTTTAGATTCATTTGAACATGATTTATATGTGGAGTCCCTTGATTTAGAAGCTGTTGTATGGTCTGTTACATCTAATCAAAAGCGTTTATTTATTCGAAAACGGATTTTTCCTTCCTTTCAATTCAAAGAGGATGTCATCGTTGCTTCTGATGAGAAATGGCTCTCGTTTGTCTTAACCCAGCTAGTCACAAATGCTATTCGCTATACAGTCGAGGAAAATCGAAAACTTCATTTCCATAGCTACAAGCGTGGCATACATACCGTTTTAGAAATCCAAGATGAAGGCATCGGAATTCCGCAAAGTGATATCCCTCGCGTCTTTGATGCTTATTTCACGGGTGAAAATGGCCGTAACTTTCAAGAATCGACCGGGATGGGGCTTTACCTTGTGAAACAAATCTGCGAAAAGCTTGGTCATCGTATCGAAATCGAATCGATTGTAAACGAAGGAACAACGATTCGTATTATATTCTAGCTACCCTTACAAATCTGTAAGTAAACTGTAAGCCTGCGACATAGTAGGAGACAGCGAATTCTAGCTACAATGAAGATACAACTGAAGCAAGGAGTGGAAATAATGCCTATTTTAGATGTGAAACATATCGAAAAAATCTATGAAGGAAAAGTTGCTCATAAAGCGTTAACCAATATTAATTTTTCAATTGAAAAAGGCGAATTTGTCGGAATTATGGGCCCATCTGGCAGTGGGAAAACAACACTTTTAAACTTAATTGCAACCATTGATCGACCAACAGCTGGTGACATTTTCATTAGCGGTAAAAATCCACATACTTTAAACCGAAAAGAAACCGCCTTATTTAGACGCCATGAGCTTGGTTTTGTATTTCAAAACTTTAATTTGCTTGATACGCTAACAGTGGAAGAAAACATTGTGCTTCCCCTCACTCTCGATGGCGAAAATGTTCGCGAGATGGAAAGACGTCTTTACGAAGTGACAGAAAAACTAGGGATTGCTCAAATTTTAAAAAAGCGAACTTATGAAATCTCTGGCGGACAAATGCAGCGTACAGCAATCGCACGAGCTATCATTCATCGTCCATCCCTTATTTTAGCCGATGAACCGACTGGAAACTTAGATTCCAAAGCTTCCAAAGATGTAATGGAAACACTCACGACCATCAATAAGGAAGATGGAGCAACTGCCTTAATGGTCACACATGATGCTGTCGCTGCAAGCTATTGTCATAGAGTCATTTTTATTAAAGACGGAAAACTTTATAACGAAATTTATCGCGGTGATAACCGTCAAACCTTCTTCCAAAAGATTATTGATATGCTTGCTTTGTTAGGAGGAGACAGTCGTGACCTTTCGACAGTTCGTCTATAGAAACATTGTTCGTAATAAGCGAACTTATGCCGCCTACTTTTTAAGCAGCGCCTTTTCTGTTTTAATTTTCTTTGTTTATGCTCTATTTATTTTTCATCCCGATATTAAAGAAGGTGTGAACGCAGCACTCGCCGTTCAATTAATGGCAGCTGCCGAAATCATTATGTATGTATTTTCCTTCTTATTTGTGCTTTATTCTGTCAGCACGTTTTTAAAGGCACGAAAGCGTGAATTTGGCATCCTTATGATGCATGGAATGACTAGAAGCCAATTAAATCGCATGGTGTTTTTAGAAAATATGATAATCGGTATTGGAGCAATTGCTGTCGGGATTTGTACAGGAATTGTTACAGGGAAGCTTTTTTTATTAATTGGTTCGAAGATGATTAGCATTGCTCCTCTGCCCTTTTATTTATCCGAAAAGGCAATTATCCTTACAGTAGGAGCGTTCTTACTTCTATTCTTTAGTATTTCGTTATTTACGACGATTCTTGTACGAGTCAATAAATTAATTGATTTATTCCAAGCAGGAGAAAAACCGAAAACGGAACCAAAAGTGTCCATCTTTCTATCTCTTCTCTCTGCATTCTTACTCATCATCAGTTATTATTTAGCCGCTACTGCGACGATGCAAACCTTACTTTTCCGGATGTTGCCGGTCATCGGAATGACAATTGTCGGAACGTACTTTTTTTACACACAGCTATCGGTATTTATAACGAAAATGCTGCAAAAAAACCGGATGCTTGTTTGGAAGAGAACGAATTTAATTACGATTTCTAGTTTAGCGTACCGCTTAAAAGATAATGCAAGAATGTTTTTTATGGTTACCATTTTTTCAACGGTTGCCTTTTGCGCAGTTGGATCTCTTGTTTCTATCAATGTAATGAATAAGCAATTCGATATGGATTATCCAGCCGAAATTAGTTATATCGCGCTAAATGATGAACCCGTTCATAAACAACAGCTAAAGCAAATTGAAGGGAAATTACAAGAGAAGCAAGTAAGCTATACGACAAATCAAGTCTCCATTAAATATATAGAAGTTGCTTCCTCAACTTCTCCATATCCTTCTGATAAGCTCGCGATTATTTCCTTTTCGGATTATCAAGAAATCTCTGAACAGGCAGGGTATGAGTTTACAGAAAAGCCGCTGAAAGGAATAGAAACTTTGAATATGCGAACATCCACCTTCGAAGGCGGCTTCTCTAAACCTGTGATATACACGTTAAAGCAAGATCATCTACAACTTCATCCAAAGACCTATACAAAAAATGTTGTCCTGCCTTATCAGCTTGTATGGGATGAAGGCTTAGTAGTAAGTGATGAATTATTTATAAAGCTTGCCCCCGTAATGACAGGAACGTATACCGGTTTTTATACGAAAGAACTTGAGAAAACAACAGGTATGATGGAAAATCTGGTCAAAAACGGAAAAAAATCACCTTCTAGTGATACTTCCTACTTCATGACGGTAAGCGGAACTTTGTATGAAACTCAAATGAGTATGTTCAAAATGATGTTATTTGTCGCCCTGCTTATTGGAGCCGTATTCTTTATTGCTGCAGGAAGCTTCTTATACTTCAGACTGTATGCTGATTTGGAATATGACAGCCGTCAATATTTAACGATTAAGAAAGTAGGGTTAACTGATCAAGAATTGAATAAAATTGTCACTCGTCAGCTTGCTTTACTGTTTTTCGTTCCTATTTTGGTTGCATTTGTCCATAGTGCTTTTGCCTTCACGGCCTTACAAAGCTTTTATAAATTGTCAATCGCTACAGAAATGATGCTTGTGCTGGCTAGTTTTCTCATTGCTCAACTTGTTTATTTCTTCTTAATCCGTTATCGATATTTGAAAAACTTGAAAAAAGCGTTAATCTAAACGTACATTCGAAGAGCCTGACTGGAAAGCATCTACTTTTCAACAGCCTCTTCTCTTTTTTATCGAAATCATCCACATTTTTATTCACAAATTAGCAATAAATAATTTTGTCAGTGTGACACATAATTCACTTTCTACAGGGAAATATAAGTACAGTTCCATAAAAAATATGAAAGGGGAATCATTTACGATGACAAAAAAATGGTTTCTTACATTAATGAGTGCTTGTTTATCTATTATGATGTTAGCGGGGTGTAATAACGACAATAATAATGAAAATCCGCCTCCGCAAGAAGACCAAAACAATGTGGACCAAACTCCAACGGATGATAACGTAAATGGTACAAATGATTTAAATAACAATGATGTAAATAACGATAATAATGGTGATAATAACCTACCTGGTGTTGATGAAAACGATACAATGACTAAAGATGATGAAAATGATACTGATCCAGATCCAGAAGACATTGTTGAAGATCCAGAAGATATGACTGATCCAGATAATAAAGACGAATAATGTACAACTTTAGTGCCTGCCCTCTATACTAGGTGCAGACACAAGAAAACCCTAAATAAAGGACTTATTTGTCCATTATTTAGGGTTTTCAAAAAGAATAAAGGAATATTCCTATTCAACACATGTTGTATGTGTACGCTTCGCCATTTTTGAATCGTATGCCAATAAAGAAGCAGGGTCATTATTAATTTGTTTTAATTTTTGAACAATACCATTAAATAGGGATTCTTCCTCTACTTGCTCATCAAGGAACCAATTTAAAAAGGAAATCGTTGCATATTCTTTTTCATCACGAGCAATATCAGAAAGATTATAGATTCGACTCGTCACTTCTTTTTCATGTTCTAGTGCTTTTTCAAAAGCATCTAAAATAGATTCAAACTTATTATTTGGATGTTCAAAACCAGAAATAATCGCTTGTTCTCCACGATCATGGATGTAATTGTAAATCTTCATTCCATGAGTTCTTTCTTCCTCAGCTTGAGCAAGGAAAAAACTTGAGAAACCATCATAATTTTCACTTTTACAGTAAGAAGCCATCGCAGTATAGACATGGGCAGAATAAAATTCATAGTTCATTTGATCAGTTAATGCTTCGTGTAAGTTACTCGATAACATCGTACTTGCACTTTTATTTAACTTCGATAGCATAAACAATCCCACCTTTTACTTGATAGACTGATTTTACTATAAAAGGTTTTATATTACAATTATTGTTATAT
>NZ_JBALMU010000062.1:0-19464 GCF_036962285.1 Bacillus sp. JJ634 | reverse complement strand
TCATCTTCAACTTCAAAATCTTCCAGAAATTCCTCTATTTCCATTTCTATATCTGGAATATCTATAGTTGCTAAAAGATCGGTTTTCCATTTTCTTGGTCTGCCTAAAATCTTTTTATATTCATATCTATCTGCAAGATGTCCTAAATCTTCATAGAAATCTTCATGATAATCATCAAATTCATCAACTTCCCCGTTATTATTTACAATAATAATTTGATGATTTGGTATCAAAACAATCATTCCTGATGAGAAAGAGTATGTATATTTCTTTTCAGCCAATGGACTTTGTATAATATACGTTGGAATTGATTTCTCTTCAGCGTATTGTTCGAGTTTTGTTAAAAATGATTCATTACTTTCATTAACTTCAATATTTGAGAAAAAATATGTACTAGACATAGTATTTTCACTCCTTATTCAAAATCTAACTTTTCTTCTAAACTTGCTTCAGCAATATAATCAAGTAATTCCTCACCAATTTTAGAATAGCTCTCTGCCTGTGTTATCGATAAGCCCAGACAATTATTTATATACTCTGCTCCAAAATTTGCTGCACAAAACTGTAATGCTGCTATCCTTAAATCTTTTGGAGTAATATTTAAAAACTCTTTAACAACATTGCGTATTTTTAGTATATGCCAAAAAGCCACCAATATAAGATAATAACGGACTAAACACATATAAACCGAGCCTTACCACCCTATCAACTTCCCCTTAAAGAATCCGTTTAATTTTCTATTTCATTTATTCACTTCTGTCTTTAGAGTATCATATTCCTTAGTAAAGTTGCTCTACAATCTGGCCCTTTAAAAGAAAAAGACGCGTTCCTAAATAAACGCGCCCGATTGTTCAATATCGATAATAGAATATACCTACTAGTTGAAGAACCTTATTCAATGTCATCTATCTTGTTGCCTTCTTCAGCTATTTGGCAACTACCTCCACCGAAATGCCATCCTTTCAACCACTTGATTGATAGACGTATTCCCTATAAGTCAACTCTGTTTACATCTATTTACTTTTGATATTACTTTGGCGAAACAATTACTAGGTTGGATTAAATTTGACCCACTCGCTAACCGCTAAGTCTTGATACAAAGAGATTTCTAACAAATGGTATGATAAATTATCGGTGTATAGTATGGACAAATAGTGTACATCATTTAGTGGAGATGTTTGTGTTATCCTGAAGCGTTTTTTCTATGTAATAAAAAAGACTCTAACCTTTTAGACTAGAATCCTTTATTTTAGTTATTAACGAATAACTCCATAAATTCATCTGCAAACTTCCTAACAAAATCTCGGTCGAGTGCAGTTGCCCAAGTTTCATCATTGTTTGGTGCTGTTTTACTCCAATTATAAGAACCATGCATTACATACTCTAAATCAATTATACAGAATTTATTGTGAAGTCTGTTATACCCTTTTTTCGGTACTTTTACAAGTTCAAAATTACGTTCAAAATCTGCTAATAAAGTTTGGTTTGTTGGTTCATCTGAGGTAATTATTCGTACATTTACACCGTCAATTTTTCTTAGTATCAATTCTCTATATATATCTATATCGGTAAACCAAGCTACCGCTACCCATATAGTATATTTAGCCCCTCGAATCCCTTGAATTATTTTTTCTTTTATTTCTTCAAAAACAACATCATGTTCAACCTGTGGAGAAATGTTATCAAGTTCTACTGGTTTGGGCTTGATGTTTAATCCTGCATATTCATAATTTCCTGGTGACCTATATACTAATGCTGTCAATGTTTCTAATTCATCTCTTAAAAATTCAGCCTGTTCCAACATAGGCACAGGGACTCTTAAATCAATATACTCCTCAAAATGCCGATATTTATTTGCGAAAACACCAGTTTTATCAAAGTCAATTTCTGAATTTCTTAAAAGTGTAAGTAATTCATTTTTGTTTACATACTTTCCGAATTTCACCGTTTCTACCATTGTTCTCAAAAATTGTTCTTCGTTCATTTATATACCCCCCTTAATCTTCTAATATTGATAACCATAATATACCACAGATATGTATAAAGCAGCGACGCATGGCAATTCTTATGAGTTTCTTTTCTTTCCTTTCCTATTGAGGGTGAAGAATAATGTATAAGGTGATTTTTTATTTTCAATATATACAGTATCTATGTTTCTTCATTGTGGATGATACAAGGGAAGCTTTATCCAAGTATAAGAAAACTGGATTCTATGTAAATTAAAGAACATTGGCACAAGGGATTGTGTACCGTCAGGATTCTAACGGAGAACATACGATATAAGAAGGAAGGAGGGATAGCCTTAACGGGTTATTTCCTTTTTTTGTGTCTAATAATTTTTATTGCAGTCGAATCGACGAGGTCGATCGACCTAACGGAAAGTGAGAAAATGGTTGGTTAATAAAAGATGATACGATAGACAACGAAACAAAAATAAAAAGCCACCTATTATGGTGACCATTTATCAAGCAGGGGCTAAAACCAAGTTACTACCTTCAGTATTTTGGATATTACCAACAATCCTTTTAACAACTGCATTATCTAACTTCAAGCATACACTTTGAATCTTATTTTTAGTTGCATTAGCGTTTTCGGTTAAGTGTAGAGCATCATTATATAATGGTTGAAGTAAGAAAAAATCTTCAGGTACTTCGACATCTTGTTCAACAGCATAGTTAAGCTTCCGTATTGTGGAATGCAACCCAATAAATTCAGCCTTTTGTTCCTCGGTTTCAAGCCAATTGTATACGATTTTTTCAATCTTAACTCTTATTGCACATATTATTTTTAACGGATCATATTTTTGGTCATTTAGAAATGTGTCTATCTCGTAATGTATCATCTCATAAAAAAGTGAAGAATCATGATAATTGCTATCATTAATTAGCGGTTTATCTCCATCAGCAAATTGAAAGCCTCCAGGATGAAAATGTAGGTAATATTTCTCTAGGTTTTCTGCTAATGCTGGATAGCGTGATTTATTGCTTCTTATCTTCAGTAAATCTACCATAGTATTATCTTCAGTATAAGAGTAACTTTTTAAATAATGAATTTTAGTTTTATTAAAGTAATAGTTGTTAAAGAGTATAGGGTCTAAATGCGTTAAAATTATAGGAAACAAAACTTTACCCATATCTCTACATTCCTGAATCATCTGTGATAAATAGTATTGAACTATTAACATGTTCGAACCGTCAAGATAGTCAAAAATTTCATCTATAATTAGAATTCCTATATTCTTCGTAAATTTCACCTTGAATTTTGAAAGATTTGAAATAAAGCTTAATACATCTCTCTCCCCGTTTGACATTTGATTAGCAGCTAAAAATTCAACAACTAATTTACCTTTTGATACTTTAGTTTTAATGTTCCTACCTGTGGTATTAAACATGTTTAATTTATAATCTAAATCATTTCGGTATTCTACATACTCTAAATACGTTTTAGCTTTTTTTATATCGTTTTTAACTATTTTTATTACCTCAATAATTTGGATAGCGGTTAACGATAAATCAATTTCATTTGTATTTTCAAAAGGCAGGTTTTCTAAGTCCTTTACAACCTGTAGTAAGTCTGAAATTAAAGGATTATCTTTAAGTAATCTCAAATTTTCATTTGTAATACTATCTTTGATGTGTTTTAATGAACCACTTTCCGCCATCTCTTCAATGAACTTGTTAATGGAAGTTTCAGGTCTTCTTTGAGTTGCACACTTATCAAGGAGTTCGTAGTTAATGCAAAGTAAATCCAGATTTTTTAAACTCTTAAATACATCGGATATGTTGGCAAATACTTTTCCTTTTTCACCGTACTTATCCTTAATATCTTTTAGTCTGTACGGTATTTCTACTTTTTGAGGAATACTATCAAAAAAAACTAAGTCCTCCACATCCAATTTAGCTGATTGTGAAGAAAACTTTCCAAAACTACGAGAAGTACTTTTTGCATATATTGGATTATTTATCACATATGTATTCATAGACTTACTTATTTCATTTTTGGTTGTATCAGCTACAAGTGTTGTATTGCCAACACTGTCTAATACAAGTTCTAATTCTAATGAGGGAAGGTTTTTAATGTCACCTTCAAATAAATCTTCCTTATCCAATTCAATTTTATTGGATTTTAATGCTTTAAAAGTCGTAGCAATCGTGCTTTTTCCAAATCCATTAGGGGCAACAAATAAATTAGGGAAATTTGCATGTAATTCATTAAATTTTAATTCATATGAACCTTTCCCCTTTACATTTTCTATTTTAATTCTTTGAATCCTATTAATTGTTCTCATTCCTTTCCTGTCCAATACACAAATAATAGTACCATATTTTGGGTAGGTGGGTTTCTTGAATCTATACAATTGAATAGTATGTAAATACTTGGCCCGATACATAAAAAGAGTTACCAGAAGGAGTTTTAATGGTTTGATCCTCTGTTAGAGCTTTAACTTTGGCATCAGCTTCTGCTCTTTGAGTAGCTGTCCAACCATCCTTATACTTCAACTCAATATCTACACCTTTATTCGTACCCTTAGTTTAATTGTACTTCTTTATAATATCTATTAACATTCCTAAACAATATGGCCCGATTGCGGAATAACATAATCGACATTTTAATTTTAAATGACTTTATTATTTTTTAAACGACTTTATTATGATTTAAATAACTTTATTATCATGAAACACACAGAACCGTGCTTGCACTATTAATGCACACGGCTCCTCCTAGTCATCATTCACAGAATGTAGCTAATCTCTTTTCTTAAATCATATATATTCACTTTAATTCTTGGTGAAGGTAGTGGACATTTATCAAGAAACAGTCTGAATTTATCCCATGTAAAGGATTTCCTTTGACTTCTTCTATTGAGCCATTTAAACAGTAAGTTCTCGATTTTGCACTTAAAGTTACTGACATTTAGGATATTATCAGTGATGCAATAATAGTTGCAGTAACCAATAAGCGAGCATCTAAATCTGTCCATGATTATATGAATATCCTTCTTATTTCTATTCTTCTTTAGCCATTCTTTAGATTCTTTTAATTTACCTTGGACTTTCTTCCGACTCGATTTCCGTTTCACCCGAAATTTCCCTTGTTTACTTTTACCGCAATAGTGAGTAAAACCTAAGAAATCAAAAGTTGCAGGTTTACTATTTCCCTTTTGCTTTGCATCTTTTTCCGCAAACCGCCCGAAGGGAATTATTTTGGTCTTATCCTCGGCAATTCCCAATTTAAATTTCTTTAATCTACATTTTAATGATTGGAAGAATTCCTGAGCTTCGCTCCTATATTGAAAACAGCACACGAAATCATCTGCGTATCTTACAATATAAGCTTGTCCCTTGCAGTGTTTCTTGACCCTTTTCTCAAACCATAAGTCGAGGACATAATGGAGATATACATTGGCTAATACTGAAGATATTACTCCACCTTGTGGTGTGCCATTATCTGTTGTGTATTTCTTCCCTTCCTCCATATATCCACCTTTAAGAAACCTATTAATTATTCTTAGAAGGCTAGGGTCAGTAATTCGCAGTTTTAAGAACTCCATCATCCATTTGTGGTCAACGGTGTCAAAGAATCCTTTAATATCGACATCCACTACATAGTTTACTAATCTCTTTTCGATATAAAAATTCAGTATTTTCAAAGCATCATGGCAACTACGTTTAGGACGAAACCCAAAGGAACAGTCTAAAAAATCATTTTCATAGATGGTGTTTAGTATCTTTGTAATGCCTTTTTGAACAATCTTGTCTTCGTGTTCCGGTATTCCTAATGGTCTTTTCTTGTTTGAATTGAGCTTTGGAATATACATTCTCTTTACTGGAACAGGGCGATAACTTTTGCTTTTAAGCCTACTTACTAATTCCTCTATATTTTCTTCTAAATTTTCACCGTATTGGTCTTTAGTTGTACCGTTAATCCCTGTTGCTTTCCTATCGGGTAGTTCATGATGACATTGAGCTAGTGCTTGCTTATTTAATAGATGTGCAAGAGTTGTAAATTTTATTTTGGAATCAGACTTTGCTAATTCTGCTATCCTTAGTAGTTTTGTTTCCATTTAATATACCTACCTCTGTGTGTAGTAAATGTGTCTCTAGTAAGGGTGATAACTAGGTAGCAGCCTTTCCTACAACGGCATTTGGTTTCCTTGCCTTTTATCGCTTGTACACCATACTCTTCTGAAAAAAAGAAAAGACCGGTAGGGTCTCCTAAGTTGCCATATCATATCAATGTATGACGTGCCAAGGTCTATGACTCCAGAGAGGTTTTATCCTTCTTGCCTTTACCGAAAGATAAAATGTAGCTTTCTGCAGCGCTTAAAGCATCAGCCTTCTCAAACTACAATCATTATGGAGCTCAATCCCTTCAACCATTTGGCTTTCGGCCCGCCACCTAACTGTCTACGCTTAAAGACTAAAGTTACCTTTAGCCCTCCAAGACTCGCTACGAGCGAATGGCTAGTTCTTACTCGACGGGAATCCCACCCGTTATATGATACGACCTATGCTCAGCCGCACAAGCGCCCGATTGTTGAACAAAGAAATACTCTACAAAATAGATCTTTTTATCAAACTTTTTTACAAATTATCAATCTTTATTATAAATGATCAGACTTTTTAATAAATTATCGAATTTTATTTTAAATCCACACTAACGTACTCACCAAAGCAAAAATAATATATATGTTATCTAACATCTAAATTTAGTCTATTTATTTTCAAAGACTAATAGGATGTATAAAGGAGGAACTGAGCATGGATAAAGGTAAATCACCTACAATTAAGGATAAATTAGAACTTAAAAGAAAAGAGAGAGAAAAAAAAAGAAAGTTATCCAAAAAAAGGACCACAGATTTTCAGAAAAAACTAAAGGAATATTAAAAAAAGCCCATTCTCATGGGCTTTCTAACATTTATACTTCTGCTAATTGCTTTAGTTTTTCTTCGAATCGAGCGGTTCTATTCTTACTTCGCTCTCTTTTAGCTTTCCGTTCTTGTCTTCTTATAAGAATAGTACACTCTAGTGAACTACTCATTGAGTCATATTTACTTACCAGTGATTTTGGATCACCTTTAATAGTATTAACACCTGATTGTCTATCTGAACCTACCTTATAACCACCTGGTTTATTTACTTGTTCCATAGCTTTCACAACCTTTCGTGATATTAGGAGTTCACCTTCATGTTTTGACTTATAATCTTGCAATGGGACTCTAATAGATTATACAAGTCTAATGTGTTTAGAATGATTCCATCTTCTTCCTTAAGAATACTACCTTCTAAAACAGCTTGCAACGCCTGGTCTTGTTTTAATGGAGAGTATAGAGTAATAATCCAGTAGACGTTTAACTCTTCTAGAAAGAACTTATAGGAATCCTAGCGCAATTTAAGCCACATACAAAATCATGTAATGAATCAGAACAGAAGAATGAACTAAACCGTGCGTTCGATCAGGTGGAAGAAATGACGGTGGTTGTAAGCGATTTAACGTACGTGAGAGTCAATCAAAAATGGCATTACGTATGTGTTATTTGTGGATCTCTTTAATCGAGAAATTGTAGGCTTCAGTACAGGCCCAAACAAAGATGCCTTACTCGTTTATCGTGCATTTGCCTCCATTAAGGTCGACCTTCGTAAAATCCAGCTTTTCCATACGGATCGTGGAAATGAGTTCAAAAATAAATTGATTGACGATGCTTTAGAGACGTTTCAGATTCAACGATCTTTGAGCATGAAGGGCTGCCCATATGACAATGCGGTGGCTGAGGCAACGTTTAAAATCATCAAAACAGGGTTTGTGAAAGGTCAACATTTTACTAGTTTAGAAGAATTAACAAGGGAATTACAGGGCTATGTCCACTGGTTTAATCACATACGAATTCATGGAACACTTGGGTATGTAAGTCCGATTGATTATAAACTTGAACACCTTAAAAAAGTTGTCTAGTTTAGTGTTGACATACCACCTATTCCTGTCGAAACCAGGCCCTGCTCTTGCATAATGCGTCCAATTCTTCGTCTAGAAACGATGAGGCCACGTTTTTTTTAGTTCTACCTTGATTTTACGTGTCCCGTAATTTTGACGGCTTGCCTGAAATACATCGATCACATTGGATGTAATGTCATCCTCTGTCGCTCTTTCTTTTGCTTCATAATAATAGGTGCTTCTAGGGATTTGTAGGACTTTACACATTGCTGATATCGAGTATTTATGTTGATTATTCTGGATCACATTTACTTTCGTCCTAGTATCAGCGCGGCTTGCTTTAAAATATCATTCTCCATTTCTAATTGCTTATTTCGCTTTCGGAGTTCGATTAGTTCTTTTTGTTCCTCCGTTAGATTGTCTTTTTCCTTAAAAGAACCCGAGTTCTGACTCTGACTCTGACTCACCCACTTATCTAAAGAAGAAGGCGTAAGGTCATACTCACGAATAATCTCTTTTCTCAGTTTCCCATTTTGGTACAACTGCACCATCTGTTGTTTGAAATCTTCCGTAAATGTTCGGCGTTCTCTCTTAGTCATGTAGATTCTCCTCAAATGTATGATCTGTAGTCTACTTGACCTTAAAAATTCTGTCCAACTAAGTGTAGCCTATCCATTTTATTAGTAATTCAAGTTAATCTCTTATAGTATCTCAAAGAAATTAATATTATCTTTTAAAAATTGTTGACATTCAATAATACTTCATGATATTTTTTATTTAAATTAAGTACTATTAGAAATTTTTCAAAATTTAATATCCTTTATATAACGGGAAGGACCCGAGAATCATGCACTATAAGTGTGTGTTTCTCGGGTCCTTTTGTTATATACAAATAGAAAGGAGAATATATGAACACTATTCAGTTACATGCACTAAATTATTTAAAATACGGGATGCATACAATACCTGTACAAAATAGAGGGAAAATCCCTTTGGTAAAAAATTGGCCCAGTCGATTAATAAAAAAAGAAGAAATTCTAAACGGAATTCACGAGGATTCAAACAGTATCTATTTTGAAAATATTAATCTTGGAATATTGACTGGATTAAACAGCGGTATTTTTGTAGTTGATGTAGACTCAGTTGAAGCCCTACAAACATTGACAAGTTTTGGAGAGTTTAATGATACATGGACGGTTAAGACAAACAGAGGATATCACTTTTATTTCAAAAATACCCAAAATGTAAAATCATGCAAATTATTTAACGGTGTCGATATACAAAGCGATGGAAAATTTGTCGTTGCTCCTCCTTCCTTTCACAAAAGTGGAGAACGCTATTGTTTTATAAAAAAACCTAAGGATTTTCCTATTGCTAATCCACCAAAATGGTTACTAAAGTTACTAAATGAAAAAAATTCATTCATAAAACAAAAGAAAACAATGACTATTTCCCATACAATCCATCACAATAGCTGGTATGATACTTTTTCTCATTTTGTAAGGAACATCAAGCCCACTAATCACAATTGGTTTAGTAGTTCTTGTCCCTTTCACGATGATAATCATAATTCGTTTGCTTTCAATAAAAATGGGGCATGGATTTGTTTTTCTGGATGCGGAAAAGGAAATGGTGAATATTTCATCTTAAAAGTTGAAAAAGAACTAGGAGGGAACTTTTATTATGCAAAAGAAAGAAAGTGATATAAGTATCTCATACCAGTTAGCTCTAGATAACTTTGATTTTGTTAAAACAGTAGACAATCAAGTATATTTTTACAGTAAAAAGAATAAAAAAGCACTTTACCCATTACGCAGTAAGGAATTCTTTGACTATCTGAGGATGATATTTTTACAAAAAACTCAAAGATTTGTATCAAGTCATGTTATTAAGGAGTGTGTAGAAAACTTGGATGCTATTCAACTTATCAAAATCACCAAACAAACAAAGGTATATACAAGAATTGCTCATTTAGATAATGAAATTTATATCGATTTAAACAATTCAAAAGCACCATTTGTAAAAATAAATAGTCAAGGTTGGACTTTAGTTGATACTACACCAATTGTCTTTAATAGAAGTAAGGTTATGCAACCTCTCCCTGCTCCTTTAAAAGGCGGGACAATTGAGCAATTAAACGAAATATTGAACATGGAATATGAGGATTTTTATATGCTAGTAGCATTTATACTTGGAACCTTTATGCCCCCTTCCAGTTATCCAATTCTATATTTACAAGGAAGCGAAGGGAGTGGTAAATCCACACTCACAAAGTTTATAAAAAAAATTATAGATCCATCTAAGATTGACTCCCTTTCTATTTCATCAAAAGAGGACGATATGTTAATGAGTGCGAATTCACAACACCTTTTAGCTTTTGACAATATATCAAATCTTAGTAGAGAAAAATCGGATTGGCTTTGCAAATTAACAACTGGTTCTAGTCTCTCAAAAAGAAAGCTCTTTGAGGATTTTGAACAATTTTATATAAGTTTAACTAAACCAATTTTAATAAATAGCATTGAGTACATTGGGAGAGAAGATTTTTTAAGTCGCTGTCTATTTATAAGACTTGAAAGAAGAAACCTTAACACATATAAGAGCTTAAACTCTCTAAATAATCTACTTACAGCTTATCATCCTTATATTTTGGGAGCAATTTTTGATTTATTATCATTTGCTCTCCGTAATAAAAAGGAGAATGAATTTAATAAATATGCTACAAGACTTGTAGATTTTGAAAGTTGGATATATTCCATTGAACCAGCCCTTAATATATCTAAGGGTACATTTCAAAAGATTCTTAAAAAAAATCTAGTAACAAAAAATGAAAATGCACTTGAGGCAAATCTTTTTCCACGTTTAATAATTTCTATTATAAAAGAAAAAGGCAACTACCTTGAGGTTACTCCTACCGATTTATACAAGTTACTTATTGAGCAATCAATAAAAGATTTCGGTATTCAATCAAGAGTTAATATTCCCGCTCCAAATAAAATAAAAAATCTACTAGAAAGATCCGAAGCCTTGTTAGGTTCATTTGGCACTAATATTTCGTACCATAGAACTTCAAAAGAAAGAAAAATCATTTTAACTTGTGACAGCAATGACGGTTATGACACTTTTGATAAATAGTTTTAAATTTTACCAGAGGGGTTGATCCTTAATTATGAAAAATTTAAAAAATTATCCGGAAATTCTCGATGTGAAGCAAATTCAAGAAATATTAAATATCGGAAGAACTCAAGCCTATCAACTTATAGCCTCAAACGAGTTTCATACTGTGCGAATTGGTAAGAGAATTAAAATTTCTAAAGCTGTTTTCATTCGTTGGCTTGATGGAGAAAAATCATAGATTAAGAATTACAAGAAAATTAAATCCATATATTCAATTGCTTATACACACCCCTATTCCAATAGATAGTTTTCTGTTGTACTATAAAAATATCGGTAACAAAATTGGAAAAGGGGTGAACAATTTAGGAGGAGTTAAAATATGCCTGTTTATAGAGATGACTCACATAAAACGTGGTACTATGTTTTCAATTTTTACGATGATAGTGGGAAAAGAAAACAAAAACGAAAACGAGGTTTTCAAACTAAAAAAGAAGCAACTGAAGCATTGAGAAAACTAGAAGTTCAATTTCATGAAGGATCGTATATCGAATCCAAAAACGTACCATTCAAGCAATATATAGAAACTTGGCTTTCTATAAAAAAAATGACCTTAAGTAATAACACAATCTCACTATATAAAGGAAGTATTAAAAATTATATTTTACCATCATTAGGTAACATTTTATTGTCTAAAATGAAGCCACAGCATATTCAAAAGTTTATCGCAGGAATGCACGAAGCAGGACTAGCAGACGAAACGATAAAAAGAACCTTTAATATTGTAAATGTATGTCTTAATGAAGCGGTAAAACTTGGTGATCTATCTAGTAATCCTGCAGCTAAAGTAGAAAAACCTAAAGTAGTGCCAAAAGAAATGAAAATATGGACCGTCGAGCAAATTCAACATTTTTTGAAATCCTCAAAGGATTACCGATTGTATTGTGCCTTCCACTTAGCCATTATGACTGGTTTACGCAAAGGTGAAATACTTGGGTTACGGTGGAAAGATGTGGACTTAGAAAAACAAGTGTTGTACGTAAATCAAACCCTAGAACAAGATGGGAAAACACTCAAAAAAGGCGCAAAGACCAAGAGTAGCGTAAGATCTGTTACAATCTCACCCAGCACTAAAAAAGTTTTACTCAAACATAAAGAACAACAAGACAGTGAAAAGGAATTTTTTGCTTCAGAGTATAGCAATCTAGATTTGGTTATTTGTGCTGGAAATGGTGCTCCTTATCACCCTCGTAACCTAACAAGAACTTTTCAAACATTAACAAAGAAGGCCGGATTACCTCACATTCGTTTTCATGATTTACGGCATACTCATGCATCATTAATGATTGCTCAAAACGAACCGATGAAGTTAATTGCTGAAAGACTGGGTCACAGTAAAATTAGTACGACAATTGATACTTACGGACATCTACTTCCTAATATGCAGCATGATGCTTCTAACCGTCTTGATCAAACTATTTTTGGTGGGTCATAATAATTGTTGCCACAGTGTTGCCACGAACCGAATCCAATAAAAAATACCACTTCATTAAAAGTGGCATTTTCCTCAGAAACCCTTATACACCAAGGGTTTCATCCTTTATAAGACGATGACCTGTGAGGGACTTGAACCCCCGACCCCCACCCTGTCAAGGTGATGCTCTCCCAACTGAGCTAACAGATCGTATGTATACTATCTATCTTCTATTATATAAACAATTAATCAAAAGTCAACTAAATGGACTCTATCTATGCGCTTAAATAGTCGATTGGCAAGATTACTGGTCACTATAAAAGGTAAGGCTGTCTAAAAGTAGAACTTTCAAACAGCTTCTTCCCTCTATCCGATTAATTCCTTTTCTGCACTACCCGCTTTTTCATCTTTCAATATGCCATCTTCCTCATCTCTAATGCGGTGAGCGAGTCTAGAGGCAGCGTTAGCAGCAATGCTCCCGATTAAATCATCTAAGAACGTATGGACCTTACCTTCTGCTTTCGTATCGAGCTCTTTAATAAGGCCTAATTTCTTTTTGTCTAAATGGCCGAATGTTGTCACGGCAATACTCCCGTACGAAAGGGCTGCTCCAAAGGCAAGCGTTTCATCCACTCCGAATAACCCTTCATCCGATTCAATAATCGATTGCAGCGGCTCCGATAATTTCTTTTGTTCTGCCAGGCGATCCAGCTCAATGCCAACGAGAATGGCATGCTGCATTTCTCTTTTTAAAAGCACGCGTTCCACGCTATCTATACAATTTGCTAATGTTAAATCATGGTTATAGGGTATCTGCATTTCGTAGACAATTTCAGCAATCGCCTCAATGCTTACCCCTCGTTCTAATAACGCCTCTCTTGCTGCTTTCGTTACTTCTCTACTATGTACGCGTTTTGCTGTCATGTTATTCCGCTCCCAACTTGAGTTATGCCCTTCCATTATATCACTATATGGAGAACTGCCTTACTTTTTCTGAGCATGGTTCTTAATCATTTAACGAGAAATGACAAGCTCTTTTATGCTAAAATAACCACGTACATTGGTCGATTATTTTTCATTATAGGAGTGCTGATACATGAGTACACAGCGAGGAACGATTAAAGAATATAGATTCAAAAGCGAGGCATTATCGGAAGAAATCGAACTGCTCGTCTACTTGCCTTTCAATTTCTCTCCATTATATAAGTATACGCTCGTTATCGCACAGGACGGACGCGATTATTTTCAAATGGGGAAAATTGGACGCGTAGCCGATGAGCTTTTATCCAATGATGAGATTGAACAGATTATTATTGTCGGAATCCCTTATCAAGATCGCTTTGACCGCAGACGTAAATATCATCCAGATGGAGAGCAGCATGAGGCATATGTTCGCTTCTTGGCACATGAACTTGTTCCATTTTTAGATGAAGAGTTTCCTACTTATCAAATGGGATACGGTCGCGCGCTTATCGGTGATTCACTCGGGGGAACGGTTTCTTTATTAACGGCATTGAAGTATCCACATACGTTTGGCAAAGTCATTATGCAGTCGCCCCTTGTCGACGAAACGGTTATGAAAGCTGTACAAAATTTCGAGGAGCCTCATCTGTTAGAGCTGTATCATGTAATTGGGACAGAAGAAACCGATGTGCCAACGACAGATGGAAAGCGTGCGAATTTTATTGAACCGAATCGAGAGCTGCATCAATTATTGAATCAAAAAGGCTTTCCTTATTTTTATGAAGAATTTAAAGGCACACACACTTGGAAGTATTGGCAAGCAGATTTAAAAAGAGCATTGTTGGAAATGTTTTAATGATTCATGTAAAATAAATCCAAACGCCTTTTTACCATTCATCATCAGTCTTAAAAATAATATATTGGAGGTTACGATTTATGAAATATGGTGTTGTTATTTTCCCTTCGAAAAAATTACAGGATATCGCAAACTCCTATCGTAAACGTTACGATACGAAATATTCCTTTATTCCTCCGCATATTACACTCAAGAGCTCATTTGAAGCGACTGAGGAAGAACTGACAACGATTGTAGGTCGTGTACAACAAGCCGCAAGTAAAGTGCAGCCATTTTTAATTAACGTAACAAAAGCAAAATCGTTTCAACCAGCTAACAATACGATTTATCTAAAAGTAGAGCCTGCACCAGAACTAGATATGCTCCATCAAGCGCTTCATGGTGAAGGCACTCATAAAACAGATGTGGAGTATGCATTCAGTCCGCATGTTACAATTGCTCAAGAATTATCCAATGATGAACATTTAGATGTCATGGGGCAGCTAACTAATTTAAATGTAGAACACCAAGAAAAAGTAGATCGTATTCACCTGCTGTATCAATTAGAGGACGGTGTTTGGACCGTATACGAAACTTTCCGATTAGGAGCTGAATAAGTAAGTGTTTGTAAAAATTGTAAAAACACCCGAAGAACGTAACGATGCCTACTATGTCAGAAGAACGGTATTCGTTGACGAACAACATGTACCGGCAGAAGCTGAAATCGATCAATTCGAGGAAGATGCCGTTCATTTCGTACTATACAATGAGCAAGAACAACCAATTGGGGCTGGCCGCTATCGCGTCGTCGATGAAATAGCGAAAGCGGAACGTATTTGTGTGCTTGCGAATGGCCGCGGCAAAGGTTCAGGAGCTCTTATTATGAAAGCGATTGAACAGGATGCCGCCGAGCGTCATGTATCGCAAATCAAGCTATCTTCCCAAGTTCACGCAATTCCCTTTTATGAAAAGCTCGGTTATCATACTATTTCTGAAGAATATATGGATCAAAATATTCCTCATAAAACGATGATAAAAGATCTACCCCACACTTAACAGGCAGTAAGTCCCCCACCTCAAGCTTACGAGGAAACAAAGAAGATAGATGGAGGACAACTGCCTGTAAAGGTCCGATTGGTTCAACTAACCATCAGTGGGATGAAGCCCCCCACTGATGGAAGTTTCACTTTATAGCACTCTAACCCGCTGAATCATCAGCGGGTTTTTTCTTTGCTTTACAAAGACCTCTCAGCTCTGCTAAACATTCATAACGAACGTTATTTAACAAAATGCCCCTAAAAAATCCACGTCTGTCTGAAACCAATCTCCGCCAATGTACATAGTCTACTTAAGAACCATAAGTAAGGAGGGAAAGATCCAATGAATAATGACTTCAATTTGGATGAATCACAAAAGAGATTGATGGAGCTTCTCGTTTCTAGAACATTAAACAAATACGGAGTAAAGCGTGGCAGCCAGAATTTATCGGAAAGAGAAAAAGAAAATTTAAAGGCAACCATCCAAAGTTTACAAAAACAGGCTGACCTTCTTATCAACAGTCAAAAGAGCGTCACTGAAAAGGATGTAAACCCAGTAACAAACACATATGAAATAAAGGATAAAAAATAGCTAAATAAATCGTGGCTTTCGTCCAACCAGATTGACTAGTACCGCATATTTTAGTAAGGAATAAAACCTAAGGAGGAAAAACTATATGAACCAAAATGTATTTCGCAGCAGCTGTCAAGATCACAATGATCATTGTGACGACAGAAGATGGTCTGCATTAGATCGTGATACACGTCATCCACTTGATTGCCATAATGATGACAATGTGATTGAACAAGAAGCGGCACAACTAAATTCTCAAGTTCAAGTTTCTGAAGAGCTTATCTATATTAAAGATTCTTGCGATGTAAACGTAACTTCAACAGATGTAAAGGCTGCTCTTTCCCTTCAAGCTGCACTACAAGCTGCAATTGCTGTTGTCGTAAGCATCTCTATTGCTGACAGCAGCGACGCAAACCGCATCACACAAGACTTAATCCAATCTTCTCGCACAAGACAAATCACTCGCCAAAAAACAATCGTTGAAAATAGCCGTGACATCGATATCACAACAACAGACGCTCAAGTTGCTCTAAACATTCAACTACTTCTTCAATTATTGCTAGCTCTTATCGTAGAACTAGACATTTTATAAGCTGCTCCACAAAAAAGGACACATCATGTGTCCTTTTTCCTTGCTTCTAAATTAATTCATTAATATACAGCCCTTTACCAGTAATTCTCGCTTTCGTATTCTCAATCATTTTTGGATGGACTCTATTTACATACAGAGAATTTTCGTACTTTTGACGACGGTCATGCCGCTGACGATTCCATTGGTGCTTCATAAAGTGCTCTCCTTCTATTTCTTCGCGTACATAAGGCTTTATCGGCGGAGCGGCAATAGTACGATTCACCACTTTATCTCTTCGAACGGCTCCAAAAGTACGATTTGCATATTGAATATAATCATAGGGTGTGACAGGTGCAATATAACCCATTTTACTCCACCTCTTCCTCTCATTATGGTTTAATATATTCACCGATATAAGAATGTTGATCTTTAGCGTGTGAACCCGCAGTCTCACACGTCAAAAATCGTTCCGCCAACTAGATTTGCTGATGCCAGAACGGCAACTTAGATTTATCTAGTCTTTTTGTTTCTAGTATGTTTTGCTATGATGAGATATACGGATATTTTTAAAAGATTTGAGGTTTATATAGAATGAAGCTAGCAAAATCAGGAGATGAACTCATTAACCTACAATATATTTCAGCAAGTCAGCTGCAAACCTTATTTGATCAAGGAAAGCGTAATGAACTTGTTTGTCCCGCCTGCCTTGAACAAGTGAAACTTTATTTAGGTATCCATGAACCGCCTTATTTTTATCACCAACGAACAACGAATCCCTGTCCAGGAGCGGTAGTTGAGGCCAAAAGTGTTCCCAAAACAGAAAGTAGTATGGAGCTGAATGGTTTTAAGCTTCCGACATCAAGAACGATTACAGAAGAAAAAGTGGAGCCTGCTCCTTTTCTAAAAGCTCGGCCGATTTCAAAAAATCCCGCTTTTGTGGAGACGCCTTCCGTACAATCAACCATTAATAGTACGTACTTGAATTCTTTACAAACAATAGGTGTACAGCTCGATCAAGAACAATTGCTGGCCGCTACAACTGTAGATGGACCCGTTCTCGTCTTATCTGGTGCCGGCAGTGGGAAAACCCGCGTTTTAACAGTGCGTACAGCTTATATGCTAATCGAGCAGCAAATTGACCCAAGATCGATTATGCTCGTTACGTTTACAGCAAAGTCAGCGAAAGAAATGCAACAGCGTTTACTTACCTATCCAAACATGAGTCCTTCCCTCGTCTCCCAAATCGTGAGCGGCACCTTTCATAGTATTTTTTATAAAATTCTACTGTTTCATGAACCTCAAAAATGGCGACGAGATTTACTGCTTAAATGGGACTGGGAGAAAGAAAAGATTTTGAAGCAAGCAGGTCGAGAACTTGAGTTAGATGATAAAGAGTTTGCCTATGACCAAGCGCTCGGTCAAATTGGCTTATGGAAAAACTCACTCGTTTTCCCTCGTGACGTGAGAGCCGAAGATGATTGGGAGAAATCTTGCTTATTTTTATATCAAAAATATGAGGAATATAAAGCGCAAAACGGATACTATGATTTCGACGATATGCTTGTCGGATGCTATCAATTCCTTCAAAATCATCCTGACTTACTTTTGAAATATCAACAACGATTTCGCTATTTTCTTATTGATGAATTTCAAGATATTAATAAAATTCAATATGAATTAATTAAAATCCTTTCTGTTTTGGAAAAAAATGTTTTCGTCGTCGGCGATGATGATCAAGCGATTTATTCATTCCGTGGAAGTGATCCGCAATATATTTTAAACTTCGCCCACGATTTCCCGGGAACAAAAACGATTAAATTAACCGAAAACTACCGCTCTTCGCACGAAATTGTTTCGACTGCGAATCGAATTATTAGTCGTAATCAGAAGCGCCTTAGTAAAACAATGCATGCCCAGCATAATAACGGTGCAGCTCCCATTTTATTTTATCCATATGATGAAGAAGCAGAAGCGACAATGATTTTAACGGATATCCAGGAGAAGCTCGCCAAAGGAGCAAGGCCTAGCGACTTCGCCATTCTGTATCGCACGCATTCGATGTCACGTGCCATTTTTGAACGGCTCGCTGCTTCAAACATCCCCTTTATCATTGAAAGAGACGCAGAATCCTTTTATCAACGGCGAGTGATTCGCGGAATTTTAGCGTTTTTACGTTTAAGTGTAAATCCAGATGATACAAAAGCAGCAGGCGCGGTACTGTCTGCACTCTTTTTAAAGCAAAGCGTGCTGCAGGAATTAAAAGCTCAAACCATTCTTCAAGACTGCGATTATATTGATGCTTTTGGCTTTGTCAAAACAAAACATGCTTTTCAAGAACGCAAATTAAAAAAGATTCCAGCTCAAATTCGCAGTTTAAAGAACTTATCCCCGCTTGCTGCCTTAGAAATCATCGAGAAGGACTTAGGCTATCAAGATTTCATTAAGAAGCGCGGGAATGAAGCGGGCATTGAGAAGGGCTCTGATGATATTCGAGATTTACGCGTTGCCGCTAAACGCTTCGATACGGTGGAAGCATTACTAGAACATGTCGACCATATGACAGCGATGATTCAAGAAGTGAAGCAATGGTCGAGGCAAGACATCGATGCGATTCAATTAACGACCATTCATCGTGCGAAAGGGCTCGAATATGAATCGGTGTATTTATTAGCTGCTGTGGACGGCAGCTTACCGCACGACTTCTCCCTTGAAGCCTATCGCAAAGGAGAGCTTGCTCCATTAGAGGAAGAACGAAGGTTACTATATGTTGCCGCAACTCGGGCGAAACAACAGTTATCCATCTCCGTTCCTCAAACTCGGCGCGGTAAAACAGCCTATCCTTCGCGCTTTTTAAAAATTTAACCGGTGAAACGGGGGCTGTCCCAAGTCTGTTATCCTGACTTAGGACAGCCCTTTCCTTTGCTTGTTTCCCCGACTTTGTTCCTTTGATGAGGTTAGTCTAAA
>NZ_JBALMU010000061.1:0-23392 GCF_036962285.1 Bacillus sp. JJ634 | reverse complement strand
AATATAAATAGCTGTTTATGAATATTTTAACTGATTTTTCAAAGTATTCTATTATTATTCTAGAATATGAAATATTTAGATAATTCAATAAAAAAGTAAAAAAGGGTTGCACTTTTGCATATAAATTATGTATATTATAAAATAAGTTTACCTAAGGAAACTTTTTAGTGCTTGACCATCAAAAGTGGTTCAATCTGTATTTTTTTTATTCTTATTTTTGCATTAAGGAAACATTTATAACTACACGAAAAAGGGGGATGTTTATGAAATTCATATGGAAGTCAATGGCGAGTGTTATGTTTGTTTTTCTTTTATTAGTCGGGTGTTCAACGGAGACGGATAATCAAACGGAGGGCAAGCTTGTAGTAGTGGCGACAACGGGAATGATTGGAGATTTAGTAGAGAATATTGGTGGAGAGCATGTGGAAGTAACAAGTTTAATGGGACCCGGAGTCGATCCGCATTTATACAAAGCAACTCAAGGAGATGTCAAGACACTTGATGGGGCAGATATGATTCTATATAACGGTCTTCATCTTGAAGGGAAAATGGAAGAGATTTTTGAGCAAATGGGCAAGCAAAAAACGACGATTGCGGTTTCTAAAGATATTGCTAAGGAAGAACTGCATGAAGTAAAGGCTGGGCAATATGATCCGCATATTTGGTTTGATGTTACGCTGTGGATGCAAGCTGCCGATACGGTCAATGAAGCATTAATAAAGGAAGATCCAGCCAATAAAGCAAGTTACCAAAAAAATTATGAAGCATATATTGAGAAATTAAAAGAACTACATGAATATGTTCAATCTGAAATCAATACGATTCCAGAATCACAACGTGTACTTGTTACAGCGCATGATGCATTTGGCTATTTCGGTGCAGCGTATGGATTAGAAGTGAAAGGGCTGCAAGGAATGAATACCGTATCCGAATACGGTTCTAAAGATGTCACCGATTTACGTGATTACTTAGTAGAAAAACAAATTAAAGCGATCTTCGTAGAAACGAGTGTTCCTAAAAAAGCAATCGAAGCCGTTATTCAAGGGGCTGAAAAGCAAGGGCATACTGTGAAAATTGGAGGAGAATTATTCTCAGATGCAATGGGAGAAAAAGGAACAGAAAAAGGAACGTATCTTGGAATGGTGCGTCACAATACCGATACGATTGTAAATGCGTTGAAATAAGGAGGGGTTTGGATGCCTAATGTATTAAAGGTAGAAGATTTTACAATTGCTTATCATAAAAAGCCAGTTATTGAATCTGTTTCTTTTGAAGTACCAGAAGGTAAGTTAATTGGGATTATCGGGCCAAATGGGGCAGGGAAATCCACTTTAATTAAAGGAATTTTAGAACTTGTTCCGCGTATTTCCGGGAAAGTAACGATTCAGGGAAAATCATATAGAGCGATGCGAAAAAACGTAGGCTATGTGCCGCAGCGTGAATCTGTTGATTGGGATTTTCCGACGAATGCTTTAGATGTTGTGATGATGGGGCGTTACGGCCACTTAGGATGGCTAAAGCGCCCTGGCAAGGCGGAAAAGCAAAAGGCGTTAGAGTGCTTAGACAAAGTAGGGATGGTTGATTATGCAAATCGACAAATTAGTCAGCTATCAGGCGGGCAACAGCAACGAATTTTTTTAGCAAGAGCTTTGGCGCAGGAAGCCGATTTATATTTTATGGATGAACCGTTTGTTGGTGTGGATGCAGCAACAGAGAAAGCGATTATTCAATTGCTTATGGAGCTAAAGCAGAGTGGCAAAACGGTGCTTGTCGTTCATCATGATCTTTCAACAGTAAAAGAGTATTTTGACTGGACGATTCTACTGAATAAACAGCTTATTCAAATAGGACCGACAGAAGAGGTGTTTACTCCGGAGCATTTACAAAAAACGTACGGCGGTAAACTTGCCATTTTATCTGATTCACAATCAGGATTGTTAATAAATTGAGGTGGAATCAATGAGTATATTAGAGGTCCTTCGTGACCCGAACACACAGTGGATTTTACTTGGAACGCTTTTGCTCGGTTTAAGTAGTGGTGTTATTGGAAGCTTTGCTTATCTGAGAAAACAATCTTTACTTGGAGATACACTTGCTCATGCAGCGCTTCCGGGTATTTGTATCGCTTTTATTTTAACCGGGGTTAAATCGATTTCTTTCTTTCTCTTTGGAGCAGCTATTGCTGGGATGATTGCGGTATTCTTCATTAGTGTATTAACAAAATATAGTCGAATTAAGCAAGATTCGGCGCTTGGGATTGTATTATCTTCTTTCTTTGGATTAGGTATTGTTTTATTAACACAAATTCAACAAAGTTCTTACGGAAATCAGAGTGGATTGGATAAATTTTTGTTTGGACAGACGGCCTCTATGGTCATGACCGATGTGTATGTGATGATGGGGGTGTCGCTTGTTTTAATCTTAGCTTGTACGCTGTTTTTTAAAGAATTTAAACTTTTATCTTTTGATCCAGGTTTTGCAAAGGGAATTGGTTTACCTGTCTTGTTATTGGATTATATCATTATGCTATTAATTGTTGGAGCGGTTGTGACTGGAATTCAAGCGGTTGGCGTTGTATTGATGGCAGCTTTACTCATCACACCAGCTGTTTCAGCTAGGTATTGGACAGAGCGATTACATGTAATGGTGATATTATCTGGTGTGTTTGGTATGGTAAGTGGAATAAGTGGTACGCTGCTCAGCGCAACTGTGAACAATTTACCCACCGGTCCACTGATTGTTCTTTCGGCAACGGGGTGGTTTGTATTTTCCTTATTATTTGCTCCGAATCGCGGCGTGGTAGCGAAGCTTTGGCGAAGGGGAGATACGAAACGGAAATATGAATTAATGCGTAAACTGCAAAAACAAGGAGTGCATCGCTATGAATGATTTTTGGATTATCCTTGTTGGAGCACTTGTTGCTTGTTCTTGTAGTGTTGTCGGTTGTTTTTTAGTGGTCAGAAAAATCGCGATGGTGGGGGATGCGATTAGTCATTCCGTATTGCCTGGAATTGTGTTAGCGTTTCTGTGGAGCGGATCAAGAGAATCTATTTTCATGTTAATGGGAGCTGCGCTACTTGGGCTATTAACTGTTTTTTTGATTCAACTATTTCAAAACTCAGGTGTTCAGGGGGATGCAGCGATTGGTGTTGTATTCACATCGCTTTTTGCTATCGGTGTTTTATTAGTTAGTTTGTATACGCAGCAAATTGATTTTGACTTAGAACATGTTTTGTATGGGGAGATTGCGTATACGCCGTGGCATATGTTGACGATTGCAGGTCAGGATATGGGCCCGAGAGCCATATGGATGGTTGGAAGCAGTTTCCTCATTAATATAATTCTCATCTTTGTATTCTTTAAGCAGTTTAAAATTTGTTCATTCGATGCAGCACTGGCAGCAGCAATGGGAATTCCCGTGATGTTTTTTCATTACTTATTAATGAGCCTTGTTTCCGTAACAACGGTCGCAGCTTTTGATAGTGTCGGTGCGATTCTTGTCGTGGGTATGCTTATTATTCCGGCTGCTACAGCGTATTTATTAACAGATCAATTACACCGAATGATTATAATCAGCATGGTTGTGGGCATTTTAAGCTCGGTAGTTGGCTATTATGCAGCGACTGCTTTAGACGCTTCAATTTCGGGATGTATGGTATGTGCTGCCGCTCTATTCTTTACTTTAGCGTTCTTGTTTTCACCGAGTCATGGGCTAATCAGCCGAATTTGGCGTCGTAAAGTCTCGTTAAAGAGTATTTAAAGAATGTACGATGTTTAGCGCAAGCTGCCTAGCCTTGAGGGGGTGACCAAGGCGCCTTGCGCTTTTCTTATACTATCAGAATTTATAAATGGTCATAACTTCTCCTTCGATATAGTTGTGATTTTGACTGTATAAAGTATAATGGGTAAGTGTGTTATTTTACTTTATATCTACAGTAAGATCCTTGCTAGGGGAGAGTTAGTATGCAGGAACAAAATAATTTTTCGTCGCGTATAGATTTTGGGTTAGTTACCATTTTATTGTTACTGTGTATTACAAGCTGTGTAGCCATTTATAGTGCACAATCAACAGGACAGTATTCAAGTAACTTTTTACTGAAACAAATTGTTTCTTATATGGTTGGAGTCGGGATTGTTTTGGGAGTCATTACATTAGACTCTGATCAATTAAAGAAAATATCTTGGTATGCATACGGCTTTGGGCTGTTTGTACTCCTAATGCTCGTCATTATGCCAGAAAGCATTGTCCCTCGAATTAATGGAGCAAGAAGTTGGTTTAAATTCCCAGGGTTTGGTACGATTCAGCCTTCGGAGTTTATGAAGGTATTCCTCATTTTGGCGCTTGCAAATGTCATTCACACACATCATTTGAAAAATTCGTTAAAAACGATTGAAACGGATTTATGGCTGCTCGGTAAATTAATTTTAGTTACTATGGCGCCGTTACTCCTCATTATGCAACAGCCGGATTTAGGAACCTCTCTTGTACTATGTGCTATTTTGGCAGGGATGATTTTTATTTCAGGAATATCGTGGAAAATATTGCTGCCGATTGTTTCAACAGCGGTTCTGCTTATTTCTACCATTTTTTATTTTATTTTATGGCAGCCTGATTTAATTAAGAAATATTTAGGTGTTAAAGAGTATCAGTTTGGACGTATTTATTCTTGGTTGGATCCTTATAACTATTCAAGTGCTGAAGGGTTTCATTTAATTAAATCGTTACTTGCAATTGGTTCAGGTCAAACATTTGGAAAAGGACTTGGCTCACGCGAGGTATATTTACCTGAAAGTCAAACCGATTTTATTTTCAGCGTTATTGGTGAAGAATATGGTTTTATCGGTTCTAGTATTGTGATTAGCTTATTTTTCCTATTGGTGTATCATATTACGAAAACAGGGATGGAAACGAAAAATAATTTCTACACGTATATTTGTGTCGGTGTAATTAGTATGCTGACGTTCCATGTATTCCAAAATATTGGGATGACAATCGGTGTTATGCCGATTACAGGGATTCCGCTGCCTTTTATTAGCTACGGAGGTAGTTCATTGATGGGGAATATGATGGCGATGGGCTTGATTTTCAGTATTCGTTATCATCATAAGAAATATATGTTCTAAAAAAGTCGACTTTTGTCGACTTTTTTAGTTTAGGTTCTATTAAATAATATTGTTGGTAAAACGGTAGAAGCCAAAACTCAACATCTTCTTATAACAAACCTTTAGTTTAGATAAAGACTTGTAATGAGTCTTGAAACTACATGATTCACGCTATCCTATTTTTTAAATTGGTTATTTTGGCTGTTTACTTTATTTTTTCCATGACGATTTTCTCCGCCAGGTCCAGCATCACCTTTGACGCTTGCTGCACTCACAGCAGCTTTCGATGGTTGATGTTTCTGCTTCATAATTGTTGTCACCTCCAATAATCACTCCTTTTATGTTTTCTAATTGGTGTGAAAATAATCAAAAAATAACTTGAAAAATTTACTGTTTAATCATTGAAAATTTTACATAAATATCCTATTATTAAAAGTAATAAAAGATTTTCACTTTTTTTTGCTTGAAAAATGAATGAGTATTCATTCAATACACTGCGTAAGGGGGATATGAGCTTGGTGCGACAAATACGAAAGGCTGCTGTTTTAGGATCAGGAGTTATGGGATCAGGGATTGCGGCACATCTCGCTAACATCGGCATTCCGACTTTATTATTAGATATGGTTCCTCGGGAACTCACAGAGGATGAGAAGAAAAAAGGGCTAACGCTTGAGGATAAATCTGTTCGAAATCGTATCAGTCAAACGGCGCTTTCAAAGCTGTTAAAGCAAAAGCCAGCACCGTTAACATCTAAAAAAAATCTAGCATTGATTGAGGTTGGAAATTTTGAGGATGATTTAGAACGGTTAAAAGATGTTGATTGGGTCATTGAGGTCGTTGTAGAGAATTTGGCAGTGAAAAAGAGCATATTTGAAAAAGTGGATCAGTTTCGGAAACTAGGCAGTATCGTTTCTTCGAATACATCGGGTATTTCTATTGAGGCAATGGCAGAGGGACGTTCGGAAGATTTCCAAAAACATTTTCTTGGCACGCATTTTTTTAACCCTCCGCGTTATTTGAAGTTATTAGAAATTATACCAACGAAGGCAACCGATTCCACAGTATTTGCTTTTATGAAGGAATTTGGTGAAAACGTACTTGGTAAAGGTGTTGTTGAAGCGAAGGATACACCGAACTTTATTGCAAACCGTATTGGCACATATGGCTTACTCGTGACTGTTCGTGAAATGTTAAAAGGCGGTTACAGTGTAGGAGAAGTGGATTCTATCACAGGTCCGCTCATCGGTCGACCAAAGAGTGCGACATTCCGTACGCTTGATGTCGTTGGGCTAGATACATTTGCACATGTTGCCAAAAACGTTTATGACCAAGTAAAAGGCGATGAACAAGAAATCTTTCGTACACCAGATTTTATGCAGAAAATGCTTGAAAAAGGTTGGATAGGCAGCAAATCGGAGCAAGGATTTTTTCTGAAAAAAGGTAAGGAAATTCTGGAGTTGAATCCTGAAACACTACAGTATGAAGAAAGAAAAAAATTACAAGCACCATCCATTGAGATGGCAAAGCAAACAAAAGGGTTTGCCAATAAAATGAAAGCGCTTGTATACAGCGAAGATTGTGCAGGTCAACTGCTATGGAATATAGTCATGCCAACGCTTGTTTATTCTGCTCAACTACTTGGTGAAATTGCTGAAACAATTGTAGATCTAGATCGGGCAATGAAATGGGGATTTGGCTGGTCAGCTGGGCCGTTTGAAATATGGGATGCGATTGGGATAGCGCAGTCTGCAGCTCGTTTAGAACAAGAAGGAATCGCTGTACCGCAATGGATAAAAGATTTTGTAGCTGCTGGACATGAAACTTTTTATAAAGAAGAGAACGGTATTGTTTCTTATTACGACAACGGCAACTATAAACAAGTAATTGAAAATCCGAGGGCCATTCATTTACAGACTATTAAAAAGCAAAAAGGGGTTATTAAGAAAAATAGTGGAGCAAGTTTAATTGATATTGGTGATGGTGTTATTTTACTTGAATTTACTTCACCGAACAATGCGATTGGTCTAGACATTGTACAAATGATTAATGCCGCTGTAGATGAAGCGGAAGCTAATTATAAAGGGTTAGTCATTGGAAACCAAGGTAAAAACTTCTGTGTTGGAGCCAATATCGCGATGATGTTAATGGAAGCCCAAGATGACAATATTTTCGAATTAGACTTCGTCATCAGGCAATTCCAAAATGCGATGCTCAAAATTAAATATAGTGCTGTTCCAGTAGTGGCTGCACCATTCAATATGACACTTGGCGGGGGAGCGGAAGTATCATTACCAGCCGCTAGGATTCAAGCCGCAACGGAAACGTATATTGGTCTTGTTGAGGCAGGCGTCGGTTTAATTCCTGGCGGTGGCGGAACGAAAGAGCTGTATATGAAAGCATTAAAAGGGCTTCCAAAAGGAGTATCTGTAGATATTCAACAAGTTGCTAATAAAGTGTTTGAAACAGTGGCGATGGCGAATGTTTCTACGTCTGCAGCAGAAGCTCGTGAAACGAACTTCTTGAACTTTGCCGATGGCATTAGTGTCAATCCGGATCATCAATTGCATGATGCTAAACAAGTTGTCCTTTCCCTGTATGAACAAGGGTATACACCGCCTGTTCGTGAAAAAGTTCCGGTAGTTGGCGAAAGCGGCTATGCAACGCTATTGCTTGGTGCAGAAGCGATGCGACTGTCTGGCTATTTGTCTGAACATGACATGGTGATTGCTAAAGAACTTGCTTATGTATTATCAGGAGGAAAACTGCCATTTGGAACGGAAGTCGATGAGCAATATTTATTAAATTTAGAAAGAGAAGCATTTTTACGATTGATTTCTATGCCGAAATCTCAGCAAAGAATGCAGCATATGCTTATTAAAGGGAAGCCGTTACGTAACTAATAGAACGATAAGAATAGTTTGATAGAGCAGCATTTTAATATGGATAGGGGGATCTGCATGAGAGAAGCGGTTATAGTAGCTGGAGCGCGGACTCCGGTAGGAAAAGCGAGGAAAGGTTCTCTTGCGACTGTACGACCGGATGATTTAGGGGCTCTTGTTGTGAAAGAAACATTAAAACGTGCTGGCAATTATGAAGGCAACATTGATGACTTAATTATGGGCTGTGCGATGCCTGAAGCAGAGCAAGGTTTAAATATGGCTAGAAATATTGGAGCGTTGGCAGGTTTGCCGCATACAGTTCCAGCCATTACGATTAATCGTTATTGTTCAAGCGGTTTGCAAAGTATTGCTTATGGAGCGGAACGAATTATGCTGGGGCAAAGCGATACCATTCTTGCAGGCGGAGCGGAGTCGATGAGTATGGTTCCGATGACTGGCCATGTTATGCGTCCTAACGCAAGGCTAGCGGAAACGGCTCCACAATATTATATGGGGATGGGACATACAGCGGAGGAAGTAGCGAAGAAATATGGTATTTCCCGCAAAGATCAAGATGAATTTGCAGTACGCAGTCATCAAAAAGCGGCTAAAGCGATTGCAGCAGGTAAATTTGTTGATGAAATTGTGCCCGTAGATGTAACGGTTCGTTCGGTAGGTCCAGATTTGAAACTAAAAGAAACGTCATTTCGCTTTACGGAAGATGAAGGAGTGCGAGCAAATACAACGGCTGAAGTACTAGGAAAGCTGCGCCCAGCCTTTTCAGTGACAGGGACGGTAACCGCTGGGAACGCGTCACAAACAAGTGATGGTGCTGCAGCAGTGATGGTCATGGATCGTGAAAAATCTAACGCCTTAGGTTTAAAACCAATTGGCAAGTTCCGTTCCTTTGCCGTTGCGGGTGTTCCGCCTGAAGTAATGGGAATCGGACCAATCGCAGCCATTCCTAAAGCGCTAAAATTAGCAGGCCTTGAATTATCAGATATCGGTTTGTTTGAGATAAATGAAGCGTTTGCTTCCCAATCAATTCAAATTATTCGTGAGCTTGGATTAAATGAGGAGATTGTAAATGTGAATGGCGGAGCGATTGCCCTAGGACATCCGCTTGGTTGCTCAGGGGCAAAGTTGACTTTATCGTTGCTTCATGAAATGAAACGACGCAATGAACAATTTGGAATTGTAACGATGTGTATTGGCGGCGGTATGGGCGCTGCTGGTGTGTTTGAATTACTAGCTTAATCAAGTGGAAGCCGTAAACGATGGATCACTAAATAGGGGGTAATCGGATGTCTAATCAAATAGAAAAGTTAATTAAAGGCGGCGGGTTTTTAGTTGAAGAAATTTCTTGTGAGCGTGTATTTACACCGGAAGACTTTACCGATGAACAATTAATGATTGCAAAAACAACGGAAGACTTTTTAGTCAATGAAGTGCTCCCACAAGTAGAACACTTAGAGAATCATGAATTTGAACGCTCTGTAAAACTATTAAAGCAAGCAGGTGAGCTTGGATTACTAGGGGCTGATGTTCCGGAAGAGTACGGTGGGTTAGGGCTTGATAAAATCAGCTCTGCTTTAATCGCTGAGAAGCTAGCACCAGCGGGTGGTTTTGGTATTTCTCATGGTGCACATGTTGGCATTGGTTCTTTGCCAATTGTTTTATTTGGGAATGAAGAGCAAAAACAAAAATATCTTCCGCTGCTTGCTACAGGTGAGAAGCTGGCTGCGTATGCTTTAACAGAGCCAAGTTCAGGATCGGATGCACTTGGAGCAAAAACGACGGCAAAGTTGAATGCGGAAGGCACCCACTATATTTTAAATGGCGAGAAGCAATGGATTACCAATGCGGGCTTTGCTGATGTATTCATTGTTTATGCAAAAATTGATGGTGAGAAATTTACGGCTTTCATTGTAGAACGTAATTATCCGGGTGTATCCACGGGTGTGGAAGAAAAGAAAATGGGAATTAAAAGCTCATCTACTCGTACATTAATTTTAGAAGATGCACAAGTTCCGGTGGAAAATCTACTTGGCGAAATTGGCAGAGGACACATCATTGCCTTTAATATTTTGAATATCGGCCGTTATAAATTAGGGGTAGGTGTGGTAGGCGGAGCGAAGTCAGCCTTTGAAACGACAGTTGCGTATACAAATCAACGTCAGCAATTTAAGACTCGTCTTTCTTCTTTTAATTTAACGAAAGAAAAGCTTTCAACAATGGCTTCTAAAATCTATGCAGCTGAAAGCTCTGTATATCGTACAGTTGGATTGTTTGAGCAGCGAATGGGGCAGCTTACAGATGAACAAATAAAGGATGGTAAAGCTGTAGCAGATTCTATTGCAGAGTATGCGATTGAATGCTCGATGAATAAATTCTTTGCATCGGAAGTATTAGATTATGTGGTGGATGAGGGGGTTCAACTACATGGCGGTTATGGATTTATGCAAGAATATCCAATCGAAAGGGCGTATCGTGATTCGCGCATTAACCGTATTTTTGAAGGAACAAACGAAATTAATCGCTTGATTGTACCTGGTACATTTTTGAAAAAGGCGTTAAAAGGAGAGTTGCCGCTTCTTCAAAAAGCACAAAGCTTGCAAGAAGAGCTTATGATGCTCATGCCGGAAGAAATTGGTGATGAACCATTAGCGCAAGAAAAAGCCTTGGTGCGAAATGCGAAGAAAATGGGTATTTTAGCAGCAGGATTAGCGGCTCAAAAATTCGGTACAAAGCTTGAACAAGAGCAAGAGCTGCTCGTCAATATTGCGGACATTGCCTCGCTTGCCTATGCAGCAGAGTCTGTCGTTCTTCGTACAGAAAAAGCCATTGCTAAAACAGGGATAGAAAAGAATCAACAAAAGTTGCTGTACACACAAATCTTTGTGCAAGAAGCTTTTAATCAAATCGAACAGCATGCAAAAGAAACACTAATTGCAGTCGAAACAGGAGACACATTGCGAATTTTCCTTGCTTCTCTTCGTAAATTGACTCGTCACACCCCAACGAATGTTATTGCGAAGAAACGTGAAGCTTCCGTTAAACTAATCGAAGCAGAGAAATATGTGGTGTAACCGCTCTTAAATGAATAGAAAAAGAGAATATCATTACAGGTATTCTCTTTTTTACTGTACAGAGGTAAAAGGTTTGTAAATAGAGGAAAAAACAGTTATTCTATCTCTAGGAGGTGAAATAATGAGCTTAACATTTTATTGGTACCCAAAATGCGGCACATGTCGCAATGCGAAAAAATGGCTCGATAGTCATCAACTTCAACATGAAACAATCCACATTGTCGAAAATCCTCCTTCTAGAGCTACAATTGAAACACTTTATAAGAAAAGTGGCCTTGAGTTAAAGAAATTTTTTAACACAAGCGGGCAAAAATATCGTGAGTTAGGTTTAAAGGATCGTCTAAAGGATGCTACTGAAACAGAGCTGCTTGATATTTTAGCGACAGATGGGATGTTATTGAAGCGACCAATTGTAACAGATGGCGATAAAGTAACAGTCGGATTTAAAGAAGATCAATTTGAGCAAACATGGAAATAAGAATTTTTATTGGAAAACCTTTATTATAAACAATCATATTGTATAATCTATCTTATAATAGAAAAGATTAACTAATACATAGTATGGAGGGAATTAAAATGACAACACCAAAAGAATTGCGTTACTCTGAAGAACATGAGTGGGTAAAAGTAGAAGGCGGCAACGTTCGCATTGGTATTACACACTTTGCTCAATCTGAATTAGGGGATATCGTGTTTGTAGAGCTTCCTGAAGTTGGAACTGAATTAAAAGCGGACGAGCCATTTGGTAGTGTAGAATCTGTAAAAACGGTTTCTGAATTATATGCACCAGTTAGCGGAAAAGTAGTTGAGGTGAACGAGGAACTTAGCGACAGCCCAGAGTATGTAAACGAATCACCATATGAAAAAGCATGGATGATTGTAATAGAACCATCTGATAGCAGCGAAATCGAACAATTGATGACAGCTGAACAATATGAGGAAATGACAAACGAAGGTTAATTTTAATTACAAGGAGAGGAGGCTTATATTGGCCTGCTCTCTTTTTTAAAAGAAGGTTTTGTTAAATATATAGTGTGAACACTATTTGTTTCAGAGAGATATTTCGTACACTTTTAGCTCATCTATTATAACTCGTGGGGAGGATGATTACCGTGGAATGGAGAGAATCCGATAAAGTAATCATTGTCGAAGGAAGTTCTGATAAGAAAAGAGTTCAGCTTGTATTAAATGAAGAAGTTGAAGTTGTTTGTACAAATGGAACGATTTCACAAGTCAAGCTTGACGAGTTCGTAGAAGAATTTGAAGACCGCGATGTATATATTTTCTTTGACGCAGATCAATCAGGAGAAAAGCTTCGAAAACAATTTAAGCGAGAATTACCAGAGGCAAGGCATATGTATATTAATAAAATGTATAAGGAAGTGGCAAGTGCGCCTTTATATCATCTCGCTTCTGTTTTACTCGCTGCTAATATAGATGTAAAAGTACAATTTTTAGAACAAAGGGTGAATGAATAGTATATGCAAGATTGGACAGAAACGGATGTACAAGCAGCTGCTAGGCAAGGTGACACCTTTTGTGTATATGCATATACGCCGATGTGTGGAACATGTCAGGTTGCTTCTAAAATGCTCACTGTTGCATTAGAACTTGTTCCGCAATTGACGATTGGAAAGATGAATATGAATTTTTTTCCTAGTATTGCGAAGCATTGTGAAATAGAGAGCGTACCATGTTTATTACTATATAAAGAGGGGAAACTGATTCAGAAGATTTATGCCTTTCAATCTGTTCCTTATTTATACACGACTCTTAAAGAATTTTTGGATAATTAAAAATAGTCTATCAATATCTATTGACGGACGATTATTAAAAGTGGTAAATTGACTGTAGTGAATTTTACACGACAATCGAATAATACTTATCGAGAGAGGTGGAGGGACTGGCCCGACGAAGCCCGGCAACCGGTATAATCTACACGGTGCTAATTCCAGCAGAGTATTGGCTCTGAAAGATAAGGAGAGTATATAGCCTCTTCTTAGGAAGGGGCTTTTGTTTTTTGGTAGCTCCTTCGTAGAAACATAAAGAGCCGTAGTAAAAGAAGAAGGGGAGAATAAAAAATGGCAGATAAAAATTATCGTTTTGAAACATTAAGTATTCATGGGGGATTGCAAGTTGATGAAACAGGAGCACGTTCATTGCCGGTTTATCAAAGCAATGCTTACTTATTCAAAGATACAGAGCATGCCGCTAATTTATTTGGATTAAAAGAAACAGGCTATATTTATACAAGACTTCATAATCCAACAGTTAGTGTGTTTGAAGAACGAGTGGCCCTTTTAGAAGGCGGAATAGGTGCTTTGGCTACCTCAAGTGGAATGGCTGCTATTACATTAGCAATTTTGAATATTGCTGGTGCAGGCGATGAAATTATCTCTTCTTCAACTATTTATGGCGGAACATACAATTTATTTGCTAATACACTTCCTAAATACGGAATCAAAGTGAAGTTTGTTGAGCCAAATAATCTAGAGAAATTTAAAGAATCGATTACACCTAGAACAAAGGCGATTTATGGAGAAACAATTGGAAATCCAAGCCTGAATGTATTAGATATTGAAGCGCTTGCTGACATTGCACATGAAGCAGGGATTCCATTAATTGTTGATAATACATTTGCGACTCCGTACTTATGCCGACCAATTGAATTTGGAGCAGATATTGTTGTGCATTCTGCAACAAAATGGTTACTAGGAAATGGAACAACGATGGGTGGAATTATTGTAGATGGAGGTAAGTTTGATTGGAATTCACCGAACTTCCCTGGATTTACGGAGCCAGATCCAAGTTATGATCATTTAGTATTTGCCGAGGCACTTGGACAGGCTGCATTTATTGTGAAAGCTCGTGTTCAATTGCTTCGTGATATTGGTGCAACGTTAAGTGCACAAAGTGCCTTTCAATTTACACTAGGACTTGAAACGTTACATGTACGAATGAAAGAGCATCTTGCTAATACAAAAGTGATTATTGACTATTTAGAACAACATCCGGCCGTTGAGTGGATTTCATATCCAGGTAAGGAAGACCATCCGGATAAAGCATTAGCTGATAAATATTTGCCTAAAGGGGCAGGTTCGATTATTACATTTGGTATTAAAGGCGGCCGAGAAGCTGGAGCGGCATTAATTAATTCCGTTCAACTATGGTCACATGTTGCGAATGTTGGAGATGCGAAGAGCTTAATTATCCATCCAGCTAGTACAACACATCAACAATTGAGTGATGCTGACTTACTGAAAGCAGGCGTAAGCGCAGACTTAGTTCGTTTATCTGTCGGCATTGAAAATGTAGAAGATTTAATTGATGATTTGAATCAAGCAATTGAAAAAGCGACAGCTGCGGCAGCGAAAGAAGTTGAATAAAACAGAATAGTCGGAAATCATTGACTTTTCTAAGATAATTGCACTCCCTATATATCTGTGATAAAATCACAAACATAATTATATATGAACTTAATCTATGTACGATTTAATTATATAGAATGTTACTCTTATCAAGAGCGGTGGAGGGATTGTGCCCGATGAAGCCCGGCAACCGGCAAAGCACTCGCTTTGAAAAGGTGCCAATTCACACAAAGTGTTATGCTTTGAGAGATGAGAGGAAGGATTAGTTTTTCCTGCCTCTCTGCTCATGTAGAGAGGTTTTTCTATTAAGGGTATATAAATCATTACATAGGAGAGTTTACTATCTTAATAGGTTTTATCTATTTTAGCGGGATGAACAGTCTCTATATTGTCGGGAGTGACAACTCGTTAAAGCAACTACCTTCAATGATATAGTTCGTTGATTGGATATAGAGGTGAGTGCAGTGATTTCTTTGTCAAAAGTCAACAAGTATTTCCGCTCAGGTACTGCGAAAAACGAGACCATTAAAGCGGTTAATAATGTGAATTTAACGATAAACAAGAGTGAAATTTTCGGTATAATTGGCTATAGCGGGGCTGGAAAAAGTACCCTGATCCGAATGTTAAATGGCCTAGAAACTCCTACAGAAGGTTCGGTTGTTGTAGCTGGTAAGGAAATTTCTAAAATTAAAGGTGCTGAGCTTCGCAAAGCACGCCAAGAGATTAGTATGATTTTCCAGCATTTCAATTTATTATGGTCAAGAACAGTTCAAGAAAATATTGCCTTTCCGCTTGAAATTGCGGGTGTTCCAGCTAAAAAACGAGCAGAACGTGTAAATGAACTGATTAAGCTTGTTGGGTTAGAAGGGCGTGAAAAAGCCTATCCTTCTCAACTAAGCGGTGGACAAAAGCAACGAGTCGGCATTGCGCGAGCGCTTGCAAATAATCCGAAAGTGTTGTTATGTGATGAGGCGACTTCAGCTTTAGATCCTCAGACGACGGACTCCATTTTAGATTTACTTGTCGATATTAATCAGCGTTTAGGGTTAACGATTGTACTGATTACACATGAAATGCACGTCATTCGTAAAATTTGCCATCGTGTCGCTGTAATGGAAAGTGGACAAGTTGTTGAGCAAGGCCCAGTTCTTGAAGTATTTAAAAACCCAACGGCTCCGATTACAAAGCGTTTTGTTCAGCAAGTAACAGAGCCAGAGGAAACAAAAGAAACGATCGAGAATTTGCTAGAACGTTTCCCAAAAGGAAAAGTCATTCAGCTTACTTTCGTTGGAGAAGATGTAGAAAGTCCTCTTATTACAAAGTTAGTTCGTAATTTTGAATTAGATGTTAATATCGTCCAAGGGAAAATTTCACAAACACGAAATGGCTCTTATGGAACACTATTTATTCATATTGATGGAAGTAATGAAGAAATTCTTCGCGCTATTCAATTTATAGAAGAGCAGCAAGTAGGCGTGGAGGTGATGACGCATGCTTGAAGAATTATTGCCGAATATAAATTGGGAAACGATGATTGAAGCAACAAATGAAACGTTATATATGACAGCGATTTCTGTCGCGGCCACTTTCTTTTTAGGGATTATACTTGGACTAGTTTTGTTCCTAACAGGGAAGGATAATTTATGGGAAAACCGATTCATCAATTGGATCATCAGTGCTTTTGTTAATATTTTTCGGTCTATCCCGTTCTTAATTTTAATTGTATTATTGATTCCATTTACGAAAGCGATTGTCGGAACGATGATTGGAGAAAATGCAGCATTACCTGCACTTATCATTGGTGCTGCACCGTTTTATGCACGAATGGTTGAAATTGGTCTTCGTGAAATTGATAAAGGGGTTATTGAAGCGGCAAGATCGATGGGAGCCAAAACGAGTACAATTATATGGAAAGTATTGCTTCCAGAATCTATGCCAGCCCTTATTTCGGGAATTACTGTTACATCAATTGCTTTAGTCGGTTATACGGCAATGGCTGGAGTAATTGGGGCTGGAGGACTTGGAAATTTAGCTTATTTAGAAGGGTTCCAGCGTAGTCAAAATGACGTAACACTAGTAGCAACAATTATTATTTTAATAATTGTCTTCATTATTCAAATGATTGGAGACTTTATTACATCAAAATTAGATAAAAGATAAGAGGGGATGAACAGAATGAAAAAGTTTTTAGGGTTTGCTTTAATTTTAGTTTTATCAATTGCCCTAGCTGCTTGCGGCAATGACAACAAAGATAATCAAGACGAAAAAGCCGCAGATAATGCAGAAGGAAACACAACGCTAAAAGTTGGCGCATCTAATACGCCGCATGCTGTTATTCTTGAAGAAGCAAAGCCGCTTCTTAAAGAAAAAGGTATTGATCTAGAAATCGTTCCATTCCAAGATTATGTATTGCCGAACAAAACATTAGCTGAGGGAGAATTGGATGCTAACTATTTCCAGCACATTCCTTACTTAGAATCACAAATTGCTGAGAATGGCTATGATTTTGTGAATGCGGGTGGTATTCATATTGAACCAATCGCGATTTATTCTAAAAAATACAAAAGCTTATCTGAACTTCCAAAAGGTGCAACACTTATTATGAGCAGCTCAGTAGCTGACCATGGTCGTGCGCTTTCTTTACTTGAAGAAAACGGTTTAATCACTTTAAAAGAAGGTATTGATAAAACAAAAGCAACAGTTGAAGATATTGTAGAGAACAAACGCGATATTAAATTTGAAGCGAAATACGAAGCTGCTCTTCTTCCAGAAATTTATGCAAATGGAGAAGGAGACGCTGTATTAATCAATTCTAACTACGCTATTGATGCTGGTTTAAATCCTGTTGAGGATTCAATTGCTATTGAAGATTCAAAATCACCGTATGTAAACGTTATTGCAGTGAATAAGAAAGACGAAAATAACGAAGCAATTAAAACATTAGTAGAAGTGTTACGCTCAAAAGAAATTCAAGATTTCATTACGAAAGAATTTAAGGGTGCGGTTGTACCTGTAAGTGAATAAGTGATGAAGAGAGGCGACTTGTTAATAGGCAAGTCGTCTTTTTCAAGTGTTTCTAGGGTAGATAAAAGTCAAGAAGTACTATTTTACTCTGATTAAATGAAAAAGGTCTTTCAACGATAGGTCTTGAAGGGTAAAATGATAAGTGTTGAGTTTACATACATATGGGAATACTATTTAACAGGCTTTGTTTTTGCTCAACGTGTGATTTCGAATGAAGTCATCCAACAATCAACAGCGTGTTACACGGCGACTTTAATATTAACTATTAATGTGTAATGTGATAACGGATGTTTTCTCGTATAATAATATGTCGTAAACAAAAGATAGTAGAGGTCGATGTTTGATTTTATGTTTACATATTTGTTGATGGAATAATGGAGTAAGTAATAAAGTAAGGTGTGACATAAATCACATATAAATGGTTGCTTCCTAATTAAATTTGTTATAAAATTAGAATGAGAATAAAATGAGAATGCATGTTAAGAAAATAAAAACACATTATTTTCTAAATAAAATAGGAATTAGTTCACGGAGGTATAATTATGTCAGGTTCTACTTTAACGATTAAAGATCTTCATGTATCAATTGAAGGTAAAGAAATTTTAAAAGGGGTTAACCTTGAAGTAAAAGGCGGAGAAATCCATGCAATCATGGGACCGAATGGTACAGGTAAATCTACGCTTTCTTCAGCGATTATGGGTCACCCTAAATATGAAGTAACAAGCGGAAGCATTACTCTTGATGGTGAAGACGTATTAGAAATGGAAGTAGATGAGCGTGCTAAAGCTGGTCTTTTCCTTGCTATGCAATATCCAAGTGAAATTAGCGGAGTGACAAATGCTGATTTCTTACGTTCAGCTATTAATGCACGTCGTGAAGAAGGCGATGAAATTTCTTTAATGAAGTTCATTCGTACAATGGACGCAAAGATGGAATTTTTAGAAATGAACGAAGATATGGCACAACGTTATTTAAACGAAGGATTCTCAGGTGGAGAAAAGAAACGTAATGAAATTCTTCAATTGATGATGATTGAACCAAAAATTGCAATCTTGGATGAAATCGATTCTGGTCTTGATATCGACGCTCTTAAAGTTGTATCAAAAGGAATTAATGAAATGCGCGGCGAAGATTTCGGTTGCCTTATGATTACACATTATCAACGTTTATTAAACTACATTACTCCTGATTACGTTCACGTAATGATGCAAGGTCGAGTTGTGAAATCTGGCGGTCCAGAATTAGCTGCACGTTTAGAAGCAGAAGGATATGACTGGATTAAACAAGAATTAGGTATTGAAGACGAAACTGTCGGCGAAGAAGCATAAGTAGGAGGATTTGTCATGACTACAGAAACGAAATTACCGTTTGAAAAAGAGGATATTAACTCTCTTTCAACTCAAAATAATGAACCAGCTTGGCTAACTGAGCTTCGTGTTCAAGCGTTTTCTGACTTAGAAAACCTACCGATGCCAAAGCCAGACAAAACAAAGATTGATAAGTGGAACTTTACCGCTTTTCGTAAACATTCAATCGAGAGTGAAGTTTTTACATCAGTAGATGAGCTTCCAGAACAAGTGAAATCGATTGTGGCTATTGAAGAAAAGCGTAACTTATATATTCAACGTAATAATACGCCGGCTTATACAAGTCTTTCAGCTGAGTTGAAAGAACAAGGTGTTATTTTTACAGATATTCTAACAGCAGCTCGCGATCATGCAGAGCTTGTGCAGAAATATTTTATGAAAGACGGCGTAAAAGTAAATGAGCATCGCTTAACAGCTCTTCACGCAGCATTGTTAAACGGAGGTGCTTTCTTATACGTTCCAAAAAACGTAGAAGTAAAAGAACCAATTCAAGCGATTTTCTTAATCGATGATGCGGATGCAACGCTGTTCAACCATGTATTAATCGTGGCAGAAGATAACAGCTCTGTAACGTATGTAGAAAACTATTTCTCAACTGTGGAAACGACAAATGGTATCGCAAACATCGTAACAGAAGTCATTGCCAATGCAAATGCGAAAGTAACATATGGTGCAGTGGATACGTTAAATAAAGGGTATACAACATATGTAAACCGTCGCGGTGTAGTTGGGCGAGATGCACGTATCGAGTGGGCACTTGGCTTAATGAATGATGGAGATACGATTTCAGATAATACAACGTATCTAATGGGCGATGGCTCTTCAGGTGATACGAAAACGGTTGTTGTTGGTCGTGGAGAACAAAAACAAAACTTCACTACGCAAGTGATTCATTACGGTTTACGTTCCGATGGACAAATTCTAAAGCACGGGGTTATGAAAGATAGTGCTTCTAGTATTTTCAACGGAATCGGAAAAATTGAGCATGGTGCAACGAAAGCAAATGCTGAACAAGAATCACGCGTGCTTATGTTAAGTGAAAAAGCTCGTGGAGACGCGAATCCAATTCTTCTTATTGATGAAGACGATGTTACAGCAGGACACGCAGCATCTGTAGGTCGCGTAGATCCATTGCAACTTTATTATTTAATGAGTCGTGGTATTTCCAAACAAGAAGCAGAACGTTTAGTTATTCACGGATTCTTGGCCCCTGTTGTTAATGAACTTCCAATCGAAGGTGTGAAAAAACAACTTGTTGAGGTCATTGAAAGGAAAGTTAAGTAATGAACCCATACGAAATTCGTAAGCTTTTCCCTATATTAAATCAAGAAGTAAACGGTCAGCCATTAGTATATTTAGATAGTGCTGCGACATCGCAAAAACCGGCTGTAGTTATCGAAGCGATTGAACAATATTATCGCGGGTACAATTCGAACGTACATCGCGGAGTGCATACACTTGGAACAAAAGCTACGGATGCGTATGAAGGAGCTCGTGAAAAAGTCCGTAAATTCATTAATGCTTCCTCTAGTGAAGAGATTATCTTCACTAGAGGAACAACCACTTCTTTAAATACGGTAGCAAGAAGCTATGGTCTGGCTAATGTACAAGAAGGGGATGAAATCGTCATCTCGTATATGGAGCACCATAGTAATATCATTCCTTGGCAGCAAGTTGCGAAACAAACGGGTGCTGTGTTGAAATATATTCCACTTCAAGAAGATGGTACGATTTCACTTGAGGATGTACGAGCAACGGTAACGAATGCAACAAAAATCGTATCTGTTATGCATGTGTCAAACGTTCTTGGCACGATCAATCCCGTTAAAGAAATTGCGGCGATTGCTCATGAGCACGGGGCGATTATGGTTGTGGATGGGGCACAAAGCACACCGCATTTAAAAGTGGATGTGCAGGATCTTGATTGTGATTTCTTCGCTTTCTCTGGTCATAAAATGGCTGCGCCAACTGGTATTGGAGCGCTTTACGGTAAAAAAGAATTATTAGAAAACATGGAGCCGGTTGAATTTGGCGGCGAAATGATTGATTTTGTAGGTTTATATGAATCAACATGGAAAGAGCTTCCGTGGAAGTTCGAGGGTGGTACTCCGATTATTGCTGGAGCGATTGGCTTAGGAGCGGCTATTGATTTCCTAGAGGAAATTGGTTTAGACAATATTGAACGTCATGAGCATCATTTAGCTGCATATGCAATGGAAAAAATGTCGACGATTGAAGGTATGACAATCTACGGTCCGAAAGATTCGGCAAAACGTGCAGGTGTTATTACATTCAACTTGGAAGATGTACATCCGCATGATGTAGCTACAGTTCTAGATGCAGATGGGATTGCCGTGCGTGCAGGTCATCATTGTGCTCAACCATTAATGAAATGGTTAGATGTTTCAGCGACAGCGCGAGCAAGTTTCTACCTATATAACACGGAAGAAGACATTGATAAGTTAGTTTCATCACTTATCAAAACAAAGGAGTATTTTAGTAATGTCTTTTAATAACTTAGATACACTTTACCGACAAGTCATTATGGATCATTATAAAAAACCGCGTAATAAAGGTATTCTTGAAGATGGCAGCCTGACAATTGATATGAATAACCCAACTTGTGGAGACCGAATTCGTTTAACGATGAAGGTTGAAGAAGATAAAGTGGTTGACGTGAAGTTTGAAGGAGAAGGATGCTCCATTTCGATGAGTTCAGCATCCATGATGACAGAAGCAATTAAAGGAAAAGATATTAAAACGGCAATGAAGTTGTCACATATTTTTTCTGAAATGATTCAAGGCAAAGAATACGATGAAGAAGATTTAGACCTTGGAGATATTGAAGCACTTCAAGGTGTATCGAAATTTCCAGCACGTATTAAGTGTGCGACATTAGCTTGGAAAGCGATGGAAAAAGGACTTCAGGAATAAACAATCAAAATGCTGATTCACATTCAGCAATTTGAAAAGGAGGAATACGAGCTATGGCAAAGAAAATGCCTGAGATTGGTGATTATAAATATGGCTTTGCGGATAGAGATGTCTCGATTTTCCGTTCAAAGCGTGGCTTAACAAAAGAAATCGTGGAAGAAATTTCACGCATGAAGGAAGAGCCGCAATGGATGCTCGACTTCCGTTTAAAATCATTAGAACACTTCTATAATATGCCAATGCCTCAATGGGGCGGAGATTTAGGAAGTTTAAACTTCGATGAGATTACGTATTATGTAAAACCATCTGAGAAATCAGAGAAGTCATGGGATGAAGTACCGGATGAAATTAAACAAACGTTTGATAAACTAGGGATTCCTGAAGCAGAGCAAAAATATTTAGCAGGTGTTTCCGCGCAATATGAATCAGAAGTTGTGTATCACAATATGAAAGAAGATTTGGAAGACTTAGGAATTGTCTTCAAAGATACGGACTCTGCTTTAAAAGAGAATGAAGATATTTTCCGTGAGCACTGGGCGAAAGTAATTCCACCGACTGATAATAAATTCGCAGCTTTAAACTCTGCTGTATGGTCTGGTGGCTCATTCATCTATGTACCAAAAGGTGTAAAAGTAGATACGCCATTACAAGCGTATTTCCGTATTAACTCTGAAAACATGGGACAATTCGAGCGTACGTTAATTATTGTTGACGAAGACGCACATGTTCATTATGTAGAAGGATGTACAGCTCCTGTTTATACAACGAACTCTCTTCATAGTGCGGTTGTTGAAATCATTATTAAACGTGGTGCATATTGCCGTTATACAACGATTCAAAACTGGGCGAACAACGTCTTTAACTTAGTTACAAAACGTGCAGTATGTGAAGAAAACGCAACAATGGAATGGATTGATGGTAATATCGGTTCTAAATTAACGATGAAATACCCGGCTGTTATTTTAAAAGGTGAAGGCGCACGTGGGATGACATTATCTATCGCCATTGCTGGTAAAGGACAACACCAAGATGCTGGTGCTAAAATGATTCACCTTGCACCAAATACATCTTCTACAATTGTATCTAAATCGATTGCAAAACACGGCGGAAAAGTAACGTATCGTGGAATCGTACAATTTGGACGTAAAGCGGATGGCGCTCGTGCTAATATTGAGTGTGATACATTAATTATGGATAATCAGTCTACTTCTGATACGATTCCATACAATGAAATCCTTAATGACAACATTTCGTTAGAGCATGAAGCGAAAGTGTCTAAAGTGTCGGAAGAGCAATTGTTCTATTTAATGAGCCGTGGAATTTCTGAGCAGGAAGCAACAGAAATGATTGTTATGGGCTTCATTGAACCATTTACAAAAGAACTTCCAATGGAATATGCCGTAGAAATGAACCGTTTAATCAAGTTCGAGATGGAAGGTTCTATTGGATAATTGCATATCGATAAAAAAGCTGCCTATTTTATAGGTAGTTTTTTTATTGGTCAATAGCCAAAAGCCGTTGATAAATGTTTAGGCAGGGGCGTCTTTAGCTTAGCTTTTTGGTCCTTTGAGATATATGTTAAAATAAAGAAAACTGCGGAATAGGTTGGTTAGGATGATTTATATCGG
>NZ_JBALMU010000060.1:0-22215 GCF_036962285.1 Bacillus sp. JJ634 | reverse complement strand
TCTTAGTGACCGTAGAACGTGACTAACCATCAGTGGGGGCCGAAGGAAAACCCTCACTGATGGAAGTTTCACTTTATTGCGCTGTGTACCCGCCATCTAGTACGACAGCCTGTCCTGTTACCCCTCTGCCTTTATCACTTGCTAAAAAGATAGCATAATCAGCAATTTCTGATACAGATAACAACCTTTTTTGTGGAACAAGCGGTAATAGGACTTCCTCCACAGCTCGATCCAGGCTGACCTTCCTTGTCTTGGCTAAATCAGCTAATTGTCCTCTTACAAGCGGAGTATCCACATAGCCAGGACATAAGGCATTTACTGTAATTCCGTGCGGAGCTCCTTCCAATGCCGCTACTTTTGTCAAACCAATAACCCCATGTTTAGCACTATTGTAGGCCGCTTTGCCGGCAAAACCAACAAGACCATTGATCGAAGCCATATTGATAACTCGGCCAAAGCCTTGTTCCTTCATAAATGGGAAGACATGCTTAATCCCAATAAAAGGAGCGGTTAACATAACCTTTAGGAGCAGTTCAAATTTTTCTGTTGGGAACTCCTCAATCGGGGCAACATACTGCAGTCCAGCATTATTAACTAAAATATCAATTTTTCCAAAGGTGCTGCGCGCCAATTGAAGACTACTCTTAAACGCTTCCTCATTGGTGACATCACAAGGAGCAGCAATCGCTTCAAATCCTTGTTCTTTTAGCTCTAGCACCACTTGTTCACTTTTTTGAGCATTTAAATCGGAAATGACGATACTTGCCCCTTCTTGAGCAAATGTCTTAGCGATTTCTAAGCCGATTCCGCTTGCCGCCCCTGTAATAAATGCTGTTTTTCCTGCTAATGTCTTACCCATGTTCATACCCCCTAAGATATTAAATAATCTAGTTGTCTAGTAAAATTTTATTCTATTAAACAATTCCGAAGAATGTATAAAGAGCAATAATCACGAATACAGTTAATGTCTTAATAATGGTGATGGCAAAAATATCTCTATACGATTGCTTATGCGTTAATCCTGTTACCGCAAGCAAGGTTATCACAGCACCGTTATGAGGGAGAGTATCCATACCGCCGGATGCCATCGCCACTACGCGGTGCATAACTTCTGGAGGAATATTAGCAGTAGCAATCGCTTGATTATACTTATCAGCCATTGCACCTAGCGCAATACCCATACCACCGGATGCCGACCCTGTCATCCCGGCAAGTGCAGATGTCGTAACCGCACCGTTAACAAGTGGATTTGTAAATGCAGTAGATATCCCATCACTGATTTTTGAAAATCCTGGAAGTGCCGCGATAATACCGCCAAACCCATACTCAGCACCGGTGTTCATAGTGGCCAACAAGGAACCTCCGATGGCCGTATTCACACCATCCTTAAATCTTGCCGTTACCCGTCTCCAATCATAAGCAATGGAGGTCACAATCCCTACGAGTAGTGCCATAATAATCGCCCAGATTGGAGCAGATACAGCTACATCAACCTTATAGGCATCTAAGCCAAGTGCTGTAAAATCAAAGCCATTCGGATACCATGTTGGAATATACGTTACAAACAGTTTATTCGTTACCCCAACCAAAATAAGTGGAACAAAGGCAAGAATCTGTTTAGCTAACGGTTGCTTGGTTGTTAAATTGACAAGGGCAGGTTCTTTCGATTCTGTCTCTTCCTTTTCCAATGCAGCGGCTGTTTCCGCTTCAAAACCATAATAGCCTTCACCGGCTCTTTCAGCTTTTTTCCTTCTTGACTCTAGGTACCATAGGCCGACAGATAAAACAATGATGGCGCCTATGATTCCAAGGATTGGTGCAGCATAGATATCTGTTTTAAAGAAAGCAATCGGAATAACGTTTTGAATTTGCGGCGTACCCGGCAGTGCATCCATTGTAAAAGTAAAAGCACCAAGAGCAATCGTCCCTGGAATCAACCTTTTCGGAATATTTGCTTGTCTGAACATTTGCGCAGCAAACGGATAAATCGCAAACACAGCTACGAATAAACTGACACCGCTGTAAGTTAAAATTGCACCAAGCAACACAATCGTCAGCATCGCCCGTTTTGCACCAAGCCAGCTGACAATAGTCTTGGCAATGGATTCGGCAATCCCTGACATTTCTACGACCTTACCAAAAATAGCTCCTAATAAGAAGACGGCAAAATATGATTTAATAAAGCCGACCATCTTTTCCATGAACACACCTGAAAAGAAAGGCAAAACATGGAGCGGTGCGATTAATAAAACAGCCAGAAGCGCACAGATAGGAGCAAATAAAATAACTGAATAACCGCGGTAAGCAGCAAACATTAATAATCCGAGCGCTAATAAAATAACTAATAAATCCATATAAATCCCCCTAAATTTAATTCCATAAAGGGCATTTTCTAAGTAAATGTTTCTATAATCATTTGAAAATGATCTTCACATTTATACCCTTTTTCACGTTTCGTGCTAGTATTTGTAGAAATTAATAACTCTTTGTTACCAGCACAATGAATATTCTAATTTTGTTAATAATGGAAAATACCAATGTTAATTTCTAGAATCCTAGAAGATTTTCATGTAGTCTAGTAAAAATTAGTCTTCCATAGAAACAAGTTCATTCACTTTTCCAGCACCCCCTGAGATGATCGATAAGACTTCATTTATTCTCTCAATCCATTATCTGCAAGTATCGTGCCAACTTGGAATTACTAGGGAATATACCTATAAATAGTAAAATAGTATTCCGAAAAAACGGAAAATTCCTGTTTTGCGGAATGGATCAATATAAAAATCCGAAAAAACGGAAATGGAAGATGTCGCTCCAGTAAGGGGGAAATTCATCGGCAAGTCGAAATAGTTCCTTTAACTTACTTTTAGTCTTGTATCTAGGAAGTGTTTATAAAAAAGAATTATCAGCACCTTCGCATATCCTATTCCTACACTTCAATTGAACAATTAGAAAAAGGACTGATTTATTTATCACAACTTATTAAAGGTTATACAAAAAAATAGGACATCGCTTTGATGTCCTATTCCCAATAATAATTTAATTTTAAAAAGCCAATACAAGTCAGTCATTGTTATGATGTTTAGGCATACAGATCATCGACTTAAACAAATCTCCATCAACTTGAATAGAAAATTTCCCATCTTGTAGCTCAATAAGGCTTCTTGCAATTGATAGTCCTAATCCACTTCCTTCACTAAGTCTAGATTCATCACCTCTTTTAAAACGCTCCATTAATTCGTCTGCTGAAATATTTAATTCATAAGCTGAAATATTTTTAAAGGTGAGAAGGACTTCACTGCCCGTATCTTCAATATCGATATAGACCCTTGATCCCTTTAAAGCATATTTAAATATGTTGGATAATAAGTTCTCTATCGATCTCCATAATAATCGTCCATCTGCTTTCATATATACTTTATCCTCAGGATGGTTCATCTTAAATTCTAAATCTGAGGCTTCAATTTTGTCATTTACCTCTCCCAGCCCTTGGGTAATTAAAGATACGATATCAATTTTCTCTAATTGAACCGGAATATCTCCACTTGAGGCCTTAGCCGCTTCAAATAAATCGTCTGTTAGCACTTTGAGCCTTTTCGATTTTTGATCCAGTACCTCGATATACTCTTCTACCTTAGAAGAATCCCGTTCTTTTTTCAATAAGTCAACATAAGTAATAATCGAAGTCAAAGGCGTTCGGATATCATGTGATACATTAGTGATGAGCTCTGTTTTTAACCGTTCACTTTTTAGCTCACTATCAACGGCTTTTTTCAAACCATCTGTAATGCTGTTTATATTATCAGCAAGCCTTTCAAACTCTCCCTCTCCCTCCACATCGATTCGATGACGAAGGTCCCCGTCCTTTATTCTCTCAACCCCTTCTTGTATAGCATGGAAAGATTTCACCTTTTTAAAAGCAAACCAGGCAGCTACACCTATGGTCACCGGGAACATGAAAAACGTTATTACAATCAATATAGGATAACCGATGACTAGTAATATAGTCTTTACGCCAACACTTCCACTATCATATACATTCCGTACAAATACAAACAGCTTATAGAAAATACTATAGAGCAAGGTATGCCTGATAAGAGTTCGATTCTTGAAATGCCTCACAAGTGATAAAACGAGTATGAGTCCTGCTGTGGCAATTGGGGCTGTAATTAGAATAGACATTTGATGGACGTTTTCAAAACCTACCCTATCCAACAATGCAACCCAAAGCATTATCATCCCTAGACACAACGCTAGGTTAAGATCATTATATAATCTATCTACTGCATGGAAGTGTATTTCTTTATCGTCAAAAGATTTTCTCCCAATTATGAGTAATAAATATAGAAAAGATAAAATAAGCCCTACTAAAAATCCTACTACTTTATATAAGTTATTGGTCGCTGCTACCTTGTCTTCCTTCCATTCTTTTATTTTGAGATTTAAAAATTCTTCCGTAAAAGCTACATAAACCACAGTAGTCTCTGGATCTAATTCATCTATTTGTCCTGTAACCTGATATAAATGTTCGTTGCCTTCTACCTCTTCCGGAAAAATTTCTCTCTTATAATCCTTGAAAACCATGTAAGAAGGGTAAGTTTTAAATTGACCTTGTTCTTTTTTGGTACTGTTTGTAAATACATTGGTACCATTACTTGCATAATAAACTAAACCTTCATACGCTTCTAGATTTTGCTTTAGTAAATGGAATTCCCTTAAATCATTCTTAATCAGCCTATCCTTTGCTTGTGCAATCTCATCTTTATATACTTCTTTGAACTTTTTATAATTTTCCGCTTCACTCAAGTTCGGATTATAGCTTTTAGATTGGAGTTGAAAATCTGAATATAAGTTTTCCGCTTCGCTTCTTAATTCTTCTTCACTGATACTCCCACCTTTCAAAATATATTTTTCACTCTTATATTCCCCTATTAATGGAGTTAGGTTGGCGACAAGACTTTCATTTTCTTGTATATACGCTCTACTTTGAAAGTAGTTATCTTCAGAAACAATTCCAAAATCACCATCACTTAAAACTGCTGTATGTACAAATGCTGTTAGAGCACCCGTAAAACATGTAATGACTATGGCACAAACGATAATTTTCGTTATGATCGAGTGGCTATAATTTTTCAACTTTGTACCCAATTCCCCACACCACCCTCAAATATTTTGGCTCTTTCGGATTGATTTCTATTTTCTCTCTAATTTTTCTTACATGAACAGCTACCGTATTCTCCGGATTAACAGGCGTTTCATTCCATACCTTCTGATAGATCTCCTCTATAGAAAAAACTCTCCCAGCATTGACAGTCAAAAGCTTTAATATTTTATATTGCACCGGTGTAAGATGAACTTCCTCTCCATCAACAGTGATTACTTTACTTTCATCATCAATGATAAGTCCCCCAGTTTGATAGACATGTTTCTTGGCTTCAAGGCTTCCCAATGTGGTATATCTTCTTAGCTGTGACTTCACTCTTGCTATGAGCTCTAAAGGATTAAATGGTTTGGTGATATAATCATCTGCTCCTAAATTTAATCCTAATATCTTATCATAATCCTCAGACTTGGCAGAAAGCATAATCAACGGTATTTTATTGTCTTCTCTGATTTTCATAGTAGCTGTTATGCCGTCCATCTTAGGCATCATAATATCCATAATAATCAGATGAATCTCATGATCTTCGATTATTTCGATAGCCTCTATTCCGTTAGACGCTTTGAGAACTTTATAACCTTCATTTTCTAAGTAAATTCCTATAGCATCTACAATGGCCTTATCATCATCACAAACTAATATATTCATAAAAATTCACTCCTGTATATGAATCGGAACATATGATATCACTCCTATTATTTATTCGTTTAAGGTAATGATACCAATTAAATCTTAATAAACTCTTGGTATAAATCTTAAGATTTTCTTAGTATTAAAAAAAGCCCGCGTTAAGCGGACTAGTGAAAGTTAATCCTATTATAATAATTTGTTCCCTAAAATCCTTATAAAGGCAGTAAAACCGCTGCTATTTATGATACGGTTCACCGCGTTATATCTAAATATTTTATTGACAACCCATTAAAGGAGATTTACATTAATGATAGTGATAATTATTATCAACTATTCTTATATTAAGAAAGGATATACAAAATGATTACAAAACAAAAAATATCATTATTCTTAACATTACTAATTGTGATGCTTATGATTGCACTAGCTGGCTGTTCAGGTGAACACACAGGTACAAAATCTGAAGCAACTTCAACTGAAGAATCCAATAAGAAAACAGCGGAATCCGAGGAAACAACAACTGAATATCCAATTGTGATTAAACATGCACTTGGAGAAACAACAATTGAAGAAAAACCTGAACGCGTTGTTACTATTCAATGGTCAAACCATGACGTTGCTCTTGCCCTTGGTGTTGTGCCTGTAGGTTTTTCAGCTGCAAACTATGGTGTTCAAGATGATAGTGGAATGTTACCTTGGACTGCGGATAAATTAGAGGAACTTGGTGCAGAAACGCCAACTATTTTCCAAGATACTGACGGTTTAGATTTTGAAGCAATTGCTGACGCTAATCCAGATGTTATTCTTGCAGCATACTCAGGTATTACTCAAGAAGAATATGATACATTAAGTGAAATCGCTCCAGTTGTTGCCTATCAAACTAGCCCTTGGGTAGCTTCATGGCGTGAACAAGTTACGTACAATGCAATGGGTATGGGTATGGAAAAAGAAGGTAAAAAACTTATTGCCGATACAGAGAAACTAATTGAAGAAAAAGTAAATGAACACTCTGAAATTAAAGGTAAGAAGGCTGCATTCGTAAGTATTAGTGCCGATGATTTATCTAAATTCTACATTTACACACCAGAAGACCCACGTGGTGCATTCCTTTCTGAGTTAGGGATGGAATACCCTGAAAGTATTACAAGTCAAATCACTGATCCAAATAGTTTCTATACAGAAGTAAGCGCTGAAAATGCAGATATGCTTAACGATGCTGAAATTTTGGTATCATATGGTAACAAAAATACACTTGCAGCTCTACAGGCCGATCCAATCCTTGGAAAAATCCCAGCGGTAAAGAGAGGTTCTGTCGTAATTATTGGAGATAACACTCCACTTGCAGCAGCAGGAACTCCAAGCCCACTTTCAATTGAATACTCAATTGACGAGTACTTAACTTTACTCTCAGAAGCTGCTAGCAAAGTTCAATAATATGAATCATACATCCGTTTCAGAAAATAAGCAGTTACATTTACCGGAAAACTTCATAAAAGTTCTTATACTTTCTATTGTCTTACTCGGTATATGTGTATTGGCTTCTCTTGCTTTTGGATCCCGTACAGTTGGATGGAATGAACTAATGGACGGCTTATTCCATCCTGAAGTACAGTCCCACGGAGCAAATGTGGTTCGCCAAAGAATTGCTAGAACTGTCTTTAGTTTGATGTGTGGCGCTGCATTAGGGATTTCTGGGGCTCTAATGCAATCCGTTACTCGTAATCCTATTGCGGACCCTAGCATTTTAGGAGTTAACACAGGATCAGCACTATTCGTCGTTTGCGGGATTTCCTTTTTTAATATGGGTACCGCCAGTCAATACGTTTGGCTTGCATTAGCAGGAGCAATCGTAACTGCCATTGTTGTATTCGGAATTGGTTCAATGGGGAGTGGCGGTGCCACGCCCCTTAAACTCGTTTTAGCAGGTGCTGCCACGAGTTCTGCATTATCATCTCTCGTAATGGCCATTATGATTCCCCGCTCTAACGTTATGGATCAATTTAGATTTTGGCAGGTAGGTAGTGTTGGAGCAGGAGATTGGAGCTCTATCTCTCTTTTTATTCCTTTTCTTATTGTTGGAATATTAATAGCCCTGTTCACTGCCCCAGCACTCAATGCATTAGCATTAGGTGATGAAGCAGCTACGGGATTAGGTGTACGTACAGGAACACTTAGACTTGTTTCTGCCTTTGGAGGAGTGCTATTGTGCGGTGCAGCAACAGCACTCGCAGGTCCTATTGGCTTTATAGGTTTATTAGCAACACATGTGATTCGACTCGTTATTGGTCCTGATTTACGATACATTATCCCAATGTCAGCGTTATCAGGTGCCATTATATTAACCATATCAGATGTATGCGGTCGGATTTTAGGAAGTCCTGGTGAGCTTGAAGTTGGTGTAGTTACAGCATTTATTGGGGCTCCTATTTTAATCTTAATAACTATGAAAGCGAAAATGCGTGCGTTATGATAAATGAATCTATGAATCTTATAATGATGGGTAGAATAAAAAGACGTCGCCGTTTTATCCTCGTGACTTCTTTACTTGCAATCATTGCCTTTGCACTTTGCTCTACGATGCTTATGCTAGGAAACACGATTTATCCTGTTTCAGATGTCATAAGGGTTCTACTAGGTGAGAAAGTAAAAGGTGCATCTTTTGCAGTGGGAACGATACGTTTCCCTAGAATGGTGGCAGGCGTTTTGGCTGGATTTGCTTTTGGTGTTGCTGGACATGTATTTCAAACGATGCTCCGTAATCCCCTAGCAAACCCAAATGTTATCGGAATAACAGCTGGTTCAAGTGCTGCTGCTGTTTTTTGTATCATCGTTCTTCATGCAAGTAATGCCTTTGTTTCTATTGCTTCTATTATTGGTGGGCTTGCTACAGTAATCGTTATTTTTCTATTATCAAGAAGTACTTCTTTTGCAATTGGTCGATTAATATTAATAGGAATTGGCATTCAAGCCATGCTAAATGCTGCCATCTCTTATTTATTACTTATCGGTCAGCAACATGATATTCCTACTGCCATGAGATGGCTCAGCGGCAGTTTAAACGGTGCTAAAATGGAAAATCTTTATCCTCTTATGGTTACAGTACTTATTTTCGCACCCATTATCATTGTTCTCGGGAAACGATTGGATATGTTAGAACTTGGAGAGCAAACAGCAACTTCACTTGGAGTTGATACTAATAAGACACGACTTGTACTTATTATTAGTTCGGTACTTATCATTGCGTTAGCTACCGCTGCAACAGGACCTATCGCATTTGTTGCGTTTCTTTCTGGACCTATCGCAAAAAGACTAGTTGGTGTCGGGTTTTCAAGCATTATCCCAGCAGGTCTTGTTGGCATCATTTTAGTTTTAGCATCAGATCTTGTAGGACAATTTGCATTTGTTGCCAGATACCCTGTAGGTGTCATTACAGGCATTCTTGGAGCACCATACTTGATCTACTTGCTAATCCGAATGAATCGAAAGGGGGATTTATAATGAAACCGACACATGCTTTTCAAACTGAAGGAATCACTGCTGGATACGATAATAAAACGATTTTACATGGTGTAAGTCTTTCAATTCCAAGTAATAAAATAAGCATTATTATTGGTTCAAACGGTTGTGGTAAATCTACATTACTTAAAACGATGGCTAGGCTTATTAAACCTACTTCCGGGCAAGTGACCTTGGGAGGGAAACCCATTCATAAAATACCACCAAAGCAGTTAGCTCGTGTATTAGGGCTTTTGCCTCAATCCCCTATTGTCCCTGAGGGAATAACCGTTTCGGATTTAGTTGGACGAGGAAGGTATCCACATCAAACATTTCTAAAGGGTTGGACAAAAAAAGATTATGAAGCTGTTGCAGAGGCAATGGAAATCATGAACATCACAGAATTTGCCGATCGACATATTGACGAGCTTTCAGGCGGTCAAAGACAGCGTGTATGGATTGCTATGGCTCTGGCACAACAAACAGACATACTGTTTCTCGATGAACCGACAACTTATTTAGATATTACCTATCAAGTCGAAATTCTCGACCTGCTAACAGACCTTAACCGAAAATATGGAACAACCATTGTCATGGTTCTTCATGATATTAACCTGTCAGCACGTTATGCAGACCATATTTTTGCTTTGCATAACGGAAAGCTTGTCGCTGAGGGAAAACCATCAGAGGTTATTACAAGTACATTGATTGAAGATATTTTCGGACTCCATTGTAACGTAATAAAGGACCCTGTTTCGGACTCTCCTTTTGTGATACCAATCGGGCGACATCATAATAAATTAAGGATGTATTCTTAATAAAGACTAGTATTTCTGCACAGCAATTTTCCGTATAGGTCGTGGAAAGGATTTACTTCTCATGACCTATGACGGACTTATGGACCTATGCTTCTCATTTACTTATGATACGGCTCACCGCATTGACTTAACTAGCAGTTTTTTACAAAATCTTATAAAAGAGAAGCTTTAATTAAAAACATATTTTAGAGATGTTACACCCGCCTATTCCACCAATCCCATCAACACTAATGGTTGCTGCACATCTGGAGCTAAGAAAACAACTCATGAATCGATTTTTTGGGAAGGTTCAAGAAGACGGCTTCACTCGTCGTTTACTTAAGATATGGGAATTAAAGCTCTCCCTCTATAGTTGTTGGTAAGCCCTCAATTGACTACAAATAAAATATGCGAGAAAATATAAGACAAGAGATAATAGCAGAAAGGGCGGATCTCAATGGAACAACGCTCGCTTATTTTACTTGGCTTACTCATGAGTCAAAGTCAACATGGATACCAAATCAATGAATTTATAGAGAGAAATTTAAGTGCAGTTACCGACATGAAAAAACCTACCGCTTATGCAACTTTAGATAAACTCAGTCAAAACGGATATATTGACATTCAGTTGGAGCAAGAAGGAAACAGACCGACCCGAAAAGTGTACTCCATAAATGATAGTGGCAAGCAATATTTTTACCAATTATTATTGAATAATTTATCTTCAGCTGAAAGTGTGAATTATCAAGGGGATATTGGGTTAATGTTTATTGATTTTCTCCCTTTAGAAAAAACAATACCTGCGTTGGAAGAACGTTTAAACAATAGCAGGGAATTATTAGAAATAATGAAACAAACCCCCTCCCATGGAGTAAGATCTGGAGTCAATCTTGCAGTAGAACACAAAATTACCATGTTAGAAGCAGAGGTTGCGTTTCTTGAAAAGTCCATAAGAAATCTTTCTCTTTATTCGGAATAATTCTCCTTCTACTAGTGGTGCTACATTCAGGGAAACCTTGTTAATAGGTTTCCTTTTCCTGTTTATACATTATAAAATCCGCCACCCTGCCCTCAGTTAGTCACGATTGACTAATCACAAATATAATAATATAATCATATTAAATTAGTCATTATTGACTAATCATATTAATTTAAAGGAGGATTTCCATTGTTTCTGGCTTTAAAAGAATTAAAACATGGCAAATTTCGTTTTCTTATGATTGGAATCATAACCGTCCTTATTGCTTGGCTAATCTTTATCCTATCAGGTTTGGGAAATGGACTTTCCACACTAAGTGCTGCAACATTTAAAAATATGAAAGCAGATTACGTTACTTTTGAGGAAGGATCTAGAGCCTCTATGAGCCGTTCACTATTAACTGAATCATTCGTGGATGAACTAGAAAAGCAAGATAATGTTTCTTCAGCAGCACCGATGGGAGCCACAATGGCTACGGTTTTAAGATCAACTCCTTCCAAAGATAGTGAAAAAGTAGATATTGCTATTTTAGGTATCACTCCGGGAAGTTTTTTAGAACCAAGCATTATTGAAGGAAATCCTCTCAATAATGATAAATTACTAGAAGTTATCGCTAATGACACCTTAAAGGACAAAGGATTTAAAATTGGAGACACACTCTCAATAGAAGGGTCTCCAGAGAAAATGAAAATTATTGGATTTGTAGAAAATGAAACATACAATCATTTACCTGCTATTTTTACTACACTAGATAAATGGCGCTCCATTCAATTTGCAGCACCTGGTTCTGATAATGGTATTAAGAATCCAGTGAATGGTATTATGCTTCAAGGAGAAAATATTGATCCGCAGAAATTAAATGATCTTTTTCATAACACAGAAACAGTAACAAAGGCTGAGGCGATACAAGGAATGCCTGGATACAAAGAGGAAAACGGCACGATTATGATGATGCTTGCCTTCCTTTTAGCAATCTCAGCCTTTGTACTAGCTGTCTTCTTTTATGTACTTACCTTGCAAAAATCCAATCAATTTGGCATTTTAAAGGCTATTGGCGCAAGTAATGTTTTTTTAGGTAAAACAATTGTGTCACAGGTATTTCTACTTTCATTCATTAGTATTGTTGTTGGAATACTCTTAACATATGGAACGGCTTTAATTCTTCCAGATGGAATGCCCTTTTCACTAGATATTAAACTCGTCGTCATTTATGCTATTTTATTGCTAGTTATCTCAATATTAAGTTCATTGATTTCCATTCGTAAAATTACAAAAATAGACCCACTTCAAGCAATCGGGAGGATAGAGTAATGTCAGGAATAAAGTTCAATCATGTATCCAAGTTCTATCAACAAGGGGCAAATCAAGTTGTTGCTCTTAATGATGTTTCTCTTTCCGTCGAACAAGGAGAATTTATTGCCGTCATCGGTCCCTCAGGTTCAGGTAAAAGTACTTTTCTTTCCATCGCAGGGGCCTTATTACAAGCCTCAGAAGGGGAGGTAAACCTTAATGGAAAAGTAATAGGGGATTTAAAGGAGAAAGATTTATCAAAAGTGCGCCTTGAGGAAATAGGGTTTATATTACAAACAAGCAATCTAATTCCTTACTTAAATGTTCTCGACCAACTACTGGTTGTAAAAAAAATGGCCGGTAAAGTGACAAAAAGAGATAAAGAAAATGCTAAAGAATTACTTCAAAATCTCGGATTGGAAACAAAAATGAGAAAATTCCCGGAACATTTATCTGGAGGAGAACGTCAACGTACAGCTATCGCTCGTGCCTTTATGAATAATCCTTCGATTATTTTGGCTGATGAACCAACAGCAAGCCTCGATACTCAAAGAGCCCATGAGGTCGTCCAACTTATTGCGAGGGAGGTGAAATCTAGAAATAAGGCAGCCATTATGGTGACCCATGACGAACGAATGTTAAAATACTGTGACAAAGTATATCGAATGGAAGATGGTAAACTTAAGCCGACTAGTTTTCATTTAGAAAATCTAAAATGACAAGTAGGGGGAATAATCAATGATTATTGTAACAAACAGAATTAAAACGAAATTAGGTTTTGCTGAAAAAATGGCTCCAATGTTCACAAGACCAGGTGCCTTACAGAAAATGGATGGTTTTGTAAAAGTTGAAGTATTAATTACTAAAAACCTTTCAGAATATGATGAGCTCAATGTAAATATGTATTGGAACACTATGGAAGACTTTGCCCAATGGCAAAACAGCGATGCTTTCAAAGAAGCCCATAAAGGCCCAACTAATGGTGGACAAGATTCACCTATCTTGGGAAGTGAAATCATTATTTCTGAGGTTGCTTCGACTTTAGAATCAACTATATGATGACCTTTTTTGGCAACTTATAGTCAGTTCCTCTGGCACACTAGACAAAAAAAGGTAGGCTAAACAAGTATGTCATAAATAATAAAGCTTGTTTAGCCTATACCTTTCTACAAATCTTCCGATCCATCAATGGAATTCATGTAAAAAACCGCCTTTATTTATGGTACGGTTCCCCCCTCATAATCCGAAACGCTCGGTACACTTGCTCAACCAGAATTAATCTCATAAGCTGATGCGGGAATGTCATTTTGGAGAAGGAGAGCGCTTCATCCGCTCGCTTCATAACCGCTGCACTTAATCCGAGTGACCCTCCAATAATAAAGGTCACTTTACTTTTACCATAGGTACCGAGCTTTTCAATTGTATCTGCTAATTCTTCTGATGTTTTCATTTTTCCTTCAATTGCTAGTGCAATAACATGTGCATCTGGGTTAATCTTAGATAGGATCCGTTCCCCTTCTTTCTCTTTAATTTGAAGCATTTCTACATCGCTTAATGTTTCTGGAGCTTTCTCATCCGGTAATTCGATAATATCGACTTTGGCATAGGCCGTTAATCGTTTTAAATATTCATCAATCCCCTGTTTTAAATATTTTTCTTTCAATTTACCAACTGTAACAATCGTTATATTCATTTTTATCCTCACTTTACAAACAGGTTAAGAACAGGTTATCCACATAACTTATCCACATATCCACATTATTCATCCACATCTTGTATAAGAATATTAGTTCGCCACCATATATATTGCGTTATTTCGACAATATTCACAGGTTGTTGATAATTGTTTTTCCTCTGCTACACTCGTTAAATTAGGGTATGTTTCACACTCATATACAATTTCATCTAGTGCCATTTCCACATGTTCTTGACAACAATATAGTACCATTCGTTTCGACTCTCCTTTTTGTGTATAAGTTGCTCGTACTATTTATCCACAAACTATATCCTTTCATCTCAACCTCTTTTTTATCCACAGTTATCGTAACAGATTCCTAAAAAAGCGCAAGTAATCATAATCGCTTTTATGCAAAAAAAAAGCAGGGAGAACTGTCCTCCCTGCTTCTCTTTTATTATTCTTGTTGGTCCGCTGTTGATAATGTGACTGTTGCCGTTTGTTTTTTACCGTTACGATAAATGCCCAATTTCACTTTTTCACCAATGTGCTTTTCATTATATAAATATTTTCGTAATGCTACAACATCTTGAATAGATTCTCCATCCATTTCAACAATTACATCAAATTCTCTTACCCCTGCTTTATCAGCAGGTGATCCTGCTTCTACACCAGTAATGGCAACTCCTGATTTGACATCTGACGGCAGCTTCAACGTATTCTGTTGATGATATTGAGAAATCTCTTCAACTGATGCTAAGTTAATACCTAAGTACGGTCGTTTTACTTCACCGTATTCTTCAATGTCTGTAATAATTGGAATGACAGAATCAATTGGAATAGAGAGCCCTATACCTTCAACTGCACTTTCAGCAATTTTCATCGAGTTAATTCCGATTACCTGTCCTGCCATATTTATTAATGCCCCTCCGCTGTTACCAGGGTTAATTGCCGCATCTGTTTGAATAACTTCTGCATTCCAATCAACTTGACCATCTTCATTAATATCTACTTCAATTGTTCGTTCTAAACCTGAAATAATCCCTTGAGTAATTGAACCGGAAAATTGTAAACCGAGCGGATTTCCTATTGCTATGACCGGCTCCCCTGGCTTTAATGATTCTGATTTCCCAAATTCAGCAATTGTTTTTACTTTATTACCTTTAACAACAATAACAGCTAAATCTGTCCAAGGATCGCTCCCAATTAATGTAGCTGGTAATTTTGTTCCATCGCTCAACGTCACTTCAAGCTCTGAAGCATTTTCGATTACGTGGTTATTCGTCACGATAAATGCCTTATCTCCGCTTTTTTTATATACAACACCTGACCCAGTCCCTGCCTCAGCTGATTGACCATCATTATTTGGATCGCCCATTCCCCAAAAATCTGTTTTTTGAATATTGGTGATTCCAACAACAGCATCTCCGGCTTTATCAACAGCATCCGTTACAGCCGTTGTTACATCCAAGGCCACATTTTGCTTCGTTATTGCACTTTGATTATTGTCTACTATAGACTGTTCAGACTCCTCAGTATTATTCGATTCATTCCCCTCAAGAATTCCTACTTCCGGAAATACGAATAAAATGACTAGAGCACCTACAATTGCTCCAATTAACCCAGAGAAAAAGTAGCTAAAGCGACTACGCTTTTTCTGTTGAGTTCGTTCCCCATAATTTGGTTCATTTGATTCCAAAACCTCTCCATCCTCTCTTTTTAGAATGAATAATTGCAATTACTAGTGTTTGGTTAATATATCCTTAATTATACGCTTTCGGCAGAAAATATCTAAAAAAAAGTACCTATACAACCAATATAAATAGGCAGCAACTAATGTGTAGTTGCTGCCTATTTATTCGTTATAGCGTAACAAGCTCAGTCGGTTTTTTTGGATCTGTATCAAATAATGAAAATTGTTCTCCAACAACAACGCCTTTTGATTTTAACGTTTGTTCAACCGACATTCGCGCTAAATCTTTCATATTATTATCTAAACTTAAATGTGCTAAGTAAATCCTTTTTGTATTATCGCCAACTACATCATACATCGCAAGGGCTGCATCCTCATTCGATACATGTCCAACATCGCTTAAAATACGCCGTTTTATGCTCCATGGATATTTCCCCATTCGAAGCATAGATACATCATGATTACTTTCAAATACATACGCATCAGCATTTGAAATAATACCTTTCATGTGGTCGCTCACATAACCTGTATCTGTGATAATTACCACTTTCTTTCCTTCATGATGAAACGCATAAAACATAGGTTCCGCTGCATCATGAGATACACCAAATGATTCAATATCTAAATCCCCGAATGTTTTTACTTGTTCCATTTCAAATAGGAATTTTTGCTCCGTTGAAATTTCACCAATAGAACGTTCCATCGCCTGCCACGTTTTTGCATTCGCATAAATCGGCAGCTTATACTTTCTAGCAACTACCCCTAACCCTTTAATGTGATCACTATGTTCATGGGTAACAAGAATGCCTGTCAGCTCAGACATATCTCGTCCAATTTCACTAAATAACCCTTCCATTGCTTTGCCGCTCAACCCCGCATCAACTAGGAAGGCATGCTTCTCTGTCTCAATAAAAAAAGCATTTCCTGTACTTCCGCTTGCGAGTACACTAAAATGCATCGCCATATGAACACTCACTCCAATATTTTTTCTTCCGTATTTAACTCAATCACGCTCTTATCAAAAGCATTAACAAATAAGTCTAATTTATCATTCACAACTACTCTCCATGTTGGAGCAAGCAAGTGTGTAGCAGACGTTGTTTGTAAAGAATTATAATAGCCCAGCTCTACTTTCGTAATATGGCTCTTTGGCTGGATATCACCATTAATATATAGAGTTTCAATCGCTTTAATAGCTGATACTAACTCTTTTGGCTTCTTAAACTTTTCAATTTTCTCTAAGTAAGTTTGTTCATAAGAAATCACTTGCTGATTCTTATTTAAATATAAAGTAACTTTCCCCTTACTATTATTAAAAAACATTTTCTTGTCCCAGTGCTGGTAAAAGACAATGGTGCTAGTTTGTTCATCATAGCTCCAGTATTGATAGTCACTGCCATTCCAAATATAATCCTTTAACAACTGCTCTAATTCTGCTGATTGAACGCTCTGACTAATAGACAATGGTTTATCAAAAATACCAACGAGCTTCGTTGGATCATTCATTTTCACCTGCTGATTCGATAATTTTTTAGTATCATCCTTCGTAAAAACTTTACTCTGGGCGATTAAAAATTGCTCTTTCATCGTTGACTTCGGAAGCGGATCATATGTGACTTCGTCTCCTTTTAGCATTTCATCAATAGATGCTTCCGTAATCAATTCATATTGATTATTATCTCTTTTCTCTAAATATTGATAGAGTAGAAAAATGTTCAATATAAAAAACACCATGATAAAGATGGATTTCGTCTTACTCCAATCCATTCATTTCTCCTCCTGCCTCATCGAATGGAACTGCTAACCAATCCCCTCCAGAACGATAATACCAGGTAGGCTCTAGAAACATAAGATTGTCATCTAAAGGCGCCATCGATAGTTTATATCCAATCGTAATATCTTCTAAATTAAAGTAATCAAAGTTACGCATCGTCTTCAACTGTTTCAATACTTCTTGTCCAGATGGCAGGGACACAAAAGATTGTTCAAAAGGATCGGCAGTTTGAAAGGTGAAATACGGACGTTGATAACTATACATTTCATCCTTCCCCCAAATTTCCTCAATTTCAGACATCCCTAAATGATTAAATACAGGATAACCATCATGATATAAACGGAAGATTACACGTTGATCCTCCTCGTCCATATAAGCAAAACGATAATTACTTTCTTTCCATCCTGCATGATTATTAACAAACTCAATACTTTTTTTGAGTAAATCACTTGAACTGCTTAATGTCTTACTTTTTTGAGATGTATCAATATAAGAAAGCATATGGGTTGTTTTATCAACCGATAGCAGCCTCGTACTATCCGTATACTCATCGCCGCTCACGACTGTTTCATGGCGAACATTTACGGGATCAGCAAATAAGGCATCCTTGAAATTTTTAATATTTAAATCATCAATTAAATATTTATAGCGAGGCAGCGATATTTCATCTTTAGAAACAAACACCTTATGCTGATTATTAACAGCATGTGGAACATACTCTGGATAGGTATTCGCTTTTTGAAAAAAGGTAGTATGGAAGGCACTCAACCTTTTCGTCTGAATTGAAGCTTCTAGAATACTTAATTCTTGAGAAGAAACAAAGTATAAGACGCTTTCCTTACTCTGTATATCTTTTTGCTTATATAAAATTCGATCAAAAGAAAAAGTAGGCACTTCTCTATTCACCATACCAACAACATTTTTATACAATTGGAATGGCACATCATCGGGAAATATAATTTCCACCGTTCCATCCTCATGCATAAAGTCATTCATTTCTTTCTTTGTCATATGAGTAGAAAGCTTTTTAGCATTATACAAATTCCACTTATTCATTTGCGCCGATGCCTTTTCTAAATCAACAGGACTAGAGGTTTGGTAATGTTGCTGATTCCGATGAATAAGAATGTTGCTTGGTTTAATGACATCACCCGCTGTTTTTTCTTCTCGGTCAATCACTAAGAATGGACCTTGATCAATCTTTTCAAGTTCGGGTTTGTACGTCCAAATGCTCCATGTTAAATAGGTGCTGATTGCAATCAATAGGAATAGCACAATACTTTTTGCACGCTCTAAATTCATGACCATTCATCCTCTTCATCTTGCTCATATGGAAGAGTAAAAAATACAGTTGTCCCTTTGCCTTCCATACTTTCTGCCCAAATTCTACCGCCATGGGCTACTACCATTTCTTTTGCAATAGCCAAACCGAGACCTGTACCACCAAGATTTCGTGACCTTGCCTTATCCACTCGATAAAAGCGATCAAAAATTTTATCAATTACATTTTTCGGAATCCCTACACCTTGGTCACTAATGCTAACGACAATAAAGCTCTCTACAGTCCCTATACGGAAGGTGACTTGCCCGCCTTCAGGTGAATACTTTAACGAATTGGAAATAATATTATAGAGTACTTGTGTAATTTTATCTTCATCAATATCAACATAATAATTTTCGTTTGGAATATCACGGACAAACGTAATATCATCATTTTTGGTCATTTCAAAGCGATCAATGATGTGATCATAAAACTTATTAAAATTAACCCAGCCTTTGGATAATCGATAATCTTTACTATCCATCTTCGAAAGCTGAAGTAAGTCATTAACAAGTCGAATCATTCGTTCTGTTTCATTTTGTGTGACATTCAAAAATGAGGGAGCAAGTTCTTTATCCTCCCAGGCTCCATCGGCAAGTGCTTCTAAATAACTCCGCATCGTCGTCAATGGAGTACGCAGCTCGTGAGATACGTTCGCCACAAATTCACGGCGTTCTTCTTCGATTTTTTCCTGCTCCGTAATATCATGTAAAACCGTAATTAAACCATTAACAAACCCTGTTTCCTTTTGGATAACAGAAAGGTTTGCCCGTAAAATATAGGCCTCTTTTTTCGTACTATAATCAAGAATGATGGATTCCCTTTGTTCAAGTAAATCATCAAATGTATATTCCTCTTCCAAGCCGAGTAATTCGATAATTGGTTGATTTAATACCGTTTCACGTGTAACGTTTAGTAACTTTGCAGCTGGTTCATTGATTAAATTGACGCGGCCGCGGCGGTCCGTAGAAATAACTCCATCTGTCATATTGGCTAAAACAGACGATAACTTGCGCCGTTCACCTTCTGTACTCGACTGCGACTCTTGTAACTTTTTCGTTAAATTATTAAATGTCACTGCTAGTTGACCAATTTCGTCATCACCATATATTTTAACTTTCCGAGAAAAGTTTCCTTTAGACATTGCTAAAGCCTGCTTTTGCATATCTGCCATCGGTCTTGTAATCGTTCGTGCAAGTAAGATTCCTAAAAGAGCAGTAATGCTTAAGGCTATAGCCGTTCCCTTAATGAATATATTATTAATTTCAGACATTTGTTCAAAAACATTTTCCATATCTGCAATTAAGTAAATAGCACCAATAATTTCGCTGTTTGCTTCAATTGGTGTCGAAAGCACCCACACACGTCGTCCTGTTTCCGGGTCACGATATATCCCTTCATCGTCTTCCCCTATACCTAACGTTTGCTTCACTGTAATCTCTGTTGTTTTCCTTCCGATAATTTCCTGGTTTCCAGAATCGGAGGTCCCAATCACACGACTACTGCGAATATCTATGACTCGTACTTCAGAGATATCCTTTGATGTGTTATCTTTATCTTTCAAAATGGTATTAATCGCTTCTTCCAAAGTAGGATCATCTTCATCTCGCTCTTTTATCATTTCCTCACCAATACTGTAAGTAAGCAAGTTAATATGACCTTTAATGGAATCTTTAAAATTACTAACAAGATTATCTTCTAATTTCCCAACAAAATACACGCCAATAATCTGCATGGCTACAAAAATGAGCAATACATAAATTAGAACCAATTTAACATGTATCGAGCGGAAAAAACCGACCTTTTTCATAAATGATTACTCCTGTTCAGGGTTGCGCAAGTAATAACCTACTCCTCTTCTCGTTACAATCCAATTGGGATGACTTGGATTGTCTTCAATCTTCTCACGGAGACGTCGGACTGTTACATCTACTGTACGAACATCACCAAAATAGTCGTACCCCCAAACCGTTTGCAATAAATGCTCACGTGTCATTACTTGTCCAATATGCTTCGCTAAATAATGAAGAAGCTCAAATTCACGATGTGTTAATTCAATCATCTCACCACGTTTTGATACAACATAAGCGTCCGGATGGATCACTAATGTACCAACCGTAATTTCTTTTGTCTCCTCTTCAGGATCGGGGGTTGCCACAACTTGCTGACGTCTTAAGTTCGCTTTTACACGCGCAATTATTTCCCGGGTACTAAATGGCTTTGTTACATAATCATCTGCACCAAGTTCAAGTCCAAGCACTTTATCAATTTCCGAATCCTTAGCCGTTAGCATAATAATCGGAACCTCCGATGTTTTTCTAACTTCACGACAAACCTCCATACCATCGCGTTGTGGAAGCATAATATCAAGCAGGATTAAATCGGGCTGTAACTCCTCTACCATCTTTAGAGCCTCATTGCCATCATACGCACAATGAACATCATAGCCTTCTTTCTTTAAATTAAATTGTAATATATCTGCAATTGGTTTTTCATCATCCACGACCAAAATTCTCTTATCCATTTTTTAAATCACCCTCCCAAAAGGACCTATTAAGCATAGATATCTTTATTATACTGTATCATTTAAAACGCTTTAAATCATCTTTTTCCTATTATTACAAGCCTAATAAGTCTTTCACTCATTGTACGTAAAAGGCCTTCGAATTCATTCCGAAGGCTTCCTCAACAGCTACTTAAAGCACTAGTATTATCCATTAGAAAGGGAACATTCCTCCCCTTCACTACTCTATCATATAATACTATTTTTTCAGAATTAAACTTTATACTGTAATAAAACTGTATCAATTATTACAAGTAAGTAATAACGATTTAACTTGATTGCTAATATCATGTAACTACATTCTCTATCAAAACAAAAAAACGCCATTATGGCGTTTAATTGAAGATGGCTCAGGACGGAATCGAACCGCCGACACAAGGATTTTCAGTCCTTTGCTCTACCGACTGAGCTACTGAGCCGTATATAGTTACTCTCTCTAACATAAAAACTACTTATCTCTTTCCCAACTCTAAAGCCTTTTCAAGATACAGCTCATTGAGTATAAAAAATCTAACATCTATATAAACTTGCACCTAGGTACAAGGATAAAAAATGGCGGTCCGGACGGGACTCGAACCCGCGACCTCCTGCGTGACAGGCAGGCATTCTAACCAGCTGAACTACCGGACCAAATAGATTAATCTAAAAAATGGTGACCCCTACGGGATTCGAACCCGTGTTACCGCCGTGAAAGGGCGGTGTCTTAACCGCTTGACCAAGGGGCCCTAATTTAAAAAATGGTGAGTCATGCAGGATTCGAACCTGCGACCCTCTGATTAAAAGTCAGATGCTCTACCAACTGAGCTAATGACTCACATGAAAATGGCTGGGCTAGAA
>NZ_JBALMU010000059.1:0-8739 GCF_036962285.1 Bacillus sp. JJ634 | reverse complement strand
TAAATCTTCACGAAACATGCCTTCTTTCATTAAATCTAGTAAACTACGATTTGTAGCAGCGATAATGCGGAAGTCGATCTTGATTTCCTTTTCTCCACCAACACGGTAAAATTTTTGTTCTTGAAGTACCCGTAGGAACTTTACCTGCATGTCGAGCGGCATTTCTCCTACTTCATCAAGAAATAAAGTTCCACCTTTTGCTAGTTCTATTTTCCCCTTTTTACCTTTACTATCAGCACCGGAAAAGGCACCTCTTTCATAGCCGAATAATTCACTTTCAAATAAAGACGCTGATATGGCACCACAGTTAATTGAAATAAAAGGTGAGCTTGGTTCTTCACTTGCTTCGTGAATAGCTTTCGCAAACACTTCCTTCCCAACACCACTTTCGCCAAGGATTAGAACGGTGGATTTAACAGAACATACTTTTCTAGCTAGATTTACTGTTTCCTGTAGTACGGCACTTTTCCCTTTAATCGATTGAAATGGATCCGATAAGTTCTTATACATTGCTGCTTCTTGCTCTAAGCGATGTAATTTATTAGACAAATTAAATAATTTTTCATTAAGCACAACTTGATTCGTCACATCTGATACCGCTGATACTGCACCGATAATCTGTCCATTAAAATAAACTGGATTCGTGTTAAGTAAGATAAACAAATCAGAACGAGGCTGATGGTACTTTCCTTTAGTACTTTTTCCTTCATAAAGCGATTGAAAGATTGCGAGTTTTTTAGGGTCAAAAAAATTAGTAATCGGGGAGCCAACTATCTCTTGATAGTTGGCTGAGTACATTATTTCTGCTCCTTTTGTCAATGTACACACGATCCCGTTATCGTCAACGACGGTAACTAATGAATCAGTCGTTTGAATAACAGTTTCATAGAATGCTTTTAATTGATTGTAAGAGTTATGAAGAAAATTGATCATTTGTGCAGCTGTGGCACAGACTATAGGATTTTTGTTTGTATCAAGAATAACGACTGTGGAATGGTGACGAAATGCCTGAATTAAAGATGAGAGTGAATCATCCTCAGCATATACAATTTTACATAGAAGCCCAGGTTCATTCTCTGTTGAACGATAATAATATTCACCATTTTTCTGTTCAATGTGAAATGGACCGAATGACGTATCCATTAGAAAGTATTTAACTGCTTCCTTCACCGATGGTAATGAAAATGTCATGGTAGCCTCCTAATCTGTACAATTTTTTTGTCACTGTAAAGAAAATTATACATTCTATTTTGGTAAATTCAAGAAATTTTTACATTATTTTCACCTCTTAATCTTTTAATAAAGTGAATGACACTTTTCTTAGGAATAGGGAAAGTTCTTGAAAAAATGTAAAGTCACCACCTCTATAACGTTATGTCACTTTTAATTATGGTTCAAATTTTCTTCTTTTTGTAAGTTTATGCCAAATCGGCACGGTAATTGCATTATAAGTTGATGAAGACATTTACTAGAGACAAGTCTTTTATATGAAACATTGTGAGGCTTTAATCTAAGGGGGGAATTATCGGCCGTTCAATTATTTATTACGCTTCTAAATATGGGAGAAATGGAATGATGTTTAGAAAAAGGGAGATTTGTCAGTGGCAAGCTATCTATTTAAATGTCTGAAGAATCAAAAAAGGGGGAAAAAATGAATAATAAACCTTTATGGCAACCAAGTCAAGAATATATTGAATCCACACGACTTTATCAATGGATGGAACAGCTTGGATATTCTGATTATAATAAATTTTTTGATGATTCTACGCGAGATATAGCATGGTTTTGGGGAGAAGTTGAAAAAGAGCTTGGCATTGAATGGATACAACCGTATGAAAACGTTCTCAATCTATCAGAAGGAATCAAATATCCCAATTGGTATGAGGGAGGACAAATTAATATTATTCAAACCGTTCTTGATAAATGGGCGAAAAATCCCGAAACAGCTGATCAATTAGCGATTATTTGGGAAAGTGAAGATGGAGAGATTAGAAAATATACGTATGCTGATATTAGCTCTTGGGTAGATCGGGTTGCCCAAGGACTTAAGAACCAAGGAATTGAAAAGGGAGATCGAATCTGTATATACATGCCAATGATACCTGAAACAGCTGTTGCTATATTAGCTGCTGGCAAGATCGGTGCAATATTTTCTCCCGCTTTTTCTGGTTATGGTGCAGAAGCACTAGCAACACGTGTAGATGCTGCACAGGCCAAGATGTTAATTACTGCAGATGGCTTTTTGAGACGCAATAAAGTAATAAAGATGAAAGAAGAGGTAGATAAAGTAGTTGACATGACGTCATCTATTGAAAAAGTTGTGGTAGTGCGTCGTCTGAACCGTGAAATCCCTTGGTCAGAAGGCATAGATATGGATTGGGCTGAACTTGAATCAACAGAAGTTACTGATGTTAAGACCGAAGTCATGGAAAGCTCAGATCCATTGATGCTGATCTATACCTCAGGAACGACAGGCAAGCCAAAGGGTGCAGTACATACACATTCTGGTTTTCCTATCAAGGCAGCGTTGGACGTTGGAATTGGGATGGACTTAAAACAAAGTGATAGACTATTGTGGGTGGCTGACATGGGGTGGCTGACAGGTCCAGTCATATTATTTGGTTCCTTATTAAACGGTGCAACAGCTGTTTTTTATGAAGGTTCTCCTGATTATCCTAACCCAGATCGATTATGGAAACTAGCAGCGGATCATCAAGTAACCCATTTAGGCGTATCTCCTACTCTTATTCGCTCATTGATGAAACAGGAAGATTTTCATGAAATGAATTATGATCTGACAAATCTAAGGGTTTTCACATCAACTGGAGAGCCTTGGAATAGTGAATCTTGGGTATGGCTTTTTGAAAAAATAGGAAAGAGTCAACTCCCGATTATTAATTATGCAGGGGGAACTGAAATTTCTGGTGGAATTTTAACAAATGTTCTTGTGAAAGCGATTACCCCAATTACATTTAATTCACCAGTACCTGGTATGGACGTACATGTGTTATCTGAAACTGGTGATTCTGTTCAAAACTCCTTGGGTGAATTATCGATGAAAAAACCGTGGGTTGGCATGACAAAGGGTTTTTGGCAAGAACGAGAACGGTATGAGCAGTCTTATTGGAATCGTTGGCAGGATACGTGGGTTCATGGAGATTGGGCTATTGTTGATGAAGATGGTTTTTGGACAATTACAGGCCGATCAGATGATACATTAAATATTGCTGGCAAGCGACTAGGACCTTCAGAGATGGAAGCCGTCTTACAAAAGCATGAATGTGTTTTAGAAGCAGCAACAATTGGTGTACCGGATGAGGTAAAAGGGGTTGCGCCAGTTTGTTTTGTTGTCTTGCATTCAGGCAGTTTAGAAAGTGATGATATAAAAAGTGAACTTTTAGATTTAATAGGGTTGCATATGGGGAAGGCAATGCGTCCGAAATCAATTTATTTTGTAGCTGAACTTCCAAAAACGAAAAATGGAAAAGTTCTTCGCAGAGCTATTCGAGCTGCTTATCTAAATTTAGAGAGCGGTGACTTATCATCTTTGGAAAATCCGGATGCAATTGAGAATATACGTTTACTAGATTCTATCATTAAATAATAGCCTTCCTATATTGAGTAAGTTACGATTTATCCCACATTAACTAGATGGAAGCCACCTTGATTAATACAAGAAGTGAAGCGATAAGGATAACTGCCCATAAATGTCCGATAAGTCACACTAACCATCAGTGGGGGATATAGAAAAAAACCTACTGATGGAAATTCGCTTTATGAGAAAAATCAAATGTTAGGTTTAAAAGCTCGAGTGATTATTTAATAGATTGTAAAAGGAGGTAATATATGGAAATTGTTGTTATTTTATTATCGTTGTTTTTCCTAATGTTTATTGCTTTCCGTGGTTTCAGTGTTATTTTATTTGCACCTATTTGTGCATTATTTGCGGTTTTATTAACAGAACCAGGCTATGTGATGCCATTTTATTCTGGAATTTTTATGGATAAGATGGTAGGTTTTATCAAAAGTTATTTTCCCGTATTTTTATTAGGAGCCATTTTCGGAAAAGTAATGGAAATGTCGGGTTTTGTAAAATCAATAGCGAATACTGTTGTTAAAGTCATTGGAACAAGTCGAGCTATGCTAGCGATTGTGATTGTTGGGGCAATATTAACATACGGTGGAGTTTCAGTATTCGTTGTCGTTTTTGCTATCTATCCATTTGCGGCAGAATTGTTTAAAGCTGCAGACATACCAAAAAGGTTAATTCCAGTTACAATTGCTCTTGGGGCATTTACATTTTCGATGGATGCTTTACCAGGATCACCGCAAATTCAGAATATTATTCCAACTTCTTTTTTTAAAACGACAACATGGGCTGCTCCTTGGCTTGGGGTTATTGGAGCTATATTTGTTTTCACAGTAGGTATGATTTACTTGGAATGGCGAAGAAGAAAAGCAAAAGCAGCTGGAGAAGGATATGGAAGCGATCATAAAAACGAGCCACAACAGATATCAGATGTTAAACTTCCAAATTTCTTTATTGCCATACTGCCTCTTATCATAGTAGGAGTATTCAATAGAGTGTTTACAAATTTGATTCCGAAATTTTATGGAACACAGTTTGACTTTACGAAGATTGATCTTGCAAACGTGAATGTAGTTGATATTACAAAGGAAACATCGATTTGGGCGATTGAAGGTGCGCTTGTACTTGGGATAGTAACAGTAATTGTATTCTCTTTTAAACAGATGAAAATGAATTTTAATTCCAATATTAATGTAGCGATTGGTGGTGCGTTACTCGCAACAATTAACACCGCTTCCGAGTATGGATATGGGGCTGTAATTTCTATGCTTCCTGGTTTTAAGACTATTAATCAAGCAATGTCTAATACGTTTACAAATCCTCTTGTAAATGAAGCGGTAACGACAACTACGCTAGCAGGTATAACAGCTTCCTCCTCAGGAGGGATGAGTATTGCTCTTGCAGCAATGAGTGAGAAATATCTTGAACAAGCACAAAAGTTTGGTATTGAGCCTGAAGTGCTTCATCGAGTTGCGTCTATGGCATCAGGTGGAATGGACACATTACCACATAGTGGTGCGATCATAACTTTGTTAGTGGTTACGGGGCTTACACATAAACAGTCTTATTTTGATATTTTTGTATTGACAATTATTAAAACGATTGCAGCATTCTTCATTATTGGAGTGTATTATCTTTTTGGGATTGTGTAAGTTTAATGCGTTCGCTAAAAAGAATCTGTAATTGGTATCCTTCTACTAGATTGGTAGTTTTACTTGAAATCCAAATTGAAAAGTAAGATGTTCAAGTTAAAAAGGTCAAACTCAGTAATGAAGAAAAAACAATTTTTTATTAAGAATGGAGCGGATCAATATGTCTACAAAAAAAGAACGAACAGTCGTTGTAACTGGTGCAGCTCAAGGGATTGGTTATGCCATAGCAGAAGCATTCGTACATAATGGTGACTTTGTTGCTATTTGTGATATAAACTTGCCAGCTACAGAAAGTGCAGCGAATAAGTTGCAAAATGCAAAAGGTTATAAAGTGAACGTTACAGATGAAGAAGATATAAAGAACTTTGTTCAATTGCTTACAGCTGAACGTGGAACCATTGATGTACTGGTAAACAATGCAGGATTGCAGCATATTGATAAAGTTGAAGATTTTCCTGTAGATAAATGGAGACTTTTAATTGATGTCATGCTCACAGGTTCGTTTTTAATGACTAAGTATGCGCTTCCTTTTATGAAAGAACAACAGTATGGTCGTATTATTAATATTTCATCGGTACATGGAAAAATGGCTTCTCCATATAAATCTGCTTATGTTTCTGCTAAACATGGCGTTGTTGGTTTCACTCGTACAGTTGCAATAGAAACAGCAAATTCAGGTATTACAGTAAATGCCATTATGCCTGGAGCAGTTCGAACAGAATTAGTTGAGAAACAGTTAGCAAAATTGGCCAAGGAAGATGGGACCTCAGAACAAGAAGCACTTGAGAAGCACATCTTAGGAAAACAGCCTATGAAACGTATACTGGAGCCATCTGAAATAGGCAATGTTGCTGTTTTTTTATCCTCTAATGAGGCAGCTGCTATTACTGGAGATTGTTTAAGTGTCTCGGGTGGTTGGTAAAAAGATGGGCGTGATAGGGGAGAGAATGAGCGCTTACGAAGCAAAAGTAGTCGGAGACCCGTACTCCCTTGTGTTATATATAATGGGGAAGAAGAAAAAATAGGGTCTTTTATTCCAATTAAATAAGTTTAAAAAAGCCACTAAACTTGAGTGTTAGTGGCTTTTTTATGATTTTCGAGATTTATTCATATATATAGTATTACAGACCATTTACTCACCATTTTGCTAACGTACTTATTTTTTTGAACTAAACGTATTTAACTGAACTAATTTTGAACTTTTAACAAACCTTGATATATCAAAATTTTTAAGACTTACTTAGTTCAATTAAACTAGTTTGATTTTGCTTAATAAGATTGACTGAGTGAAATTCGACAAAAACTATTTAAATATAATATTTAACAAGTCATAACCCGTTATTTTTGGCATTTTACCAAAAAATATATATATTAATATAGTTAAAAACGAGAGGATACACCATATTTAACTTGAGGTACACACCAAAATCATCTTAAAGTCCATTTATATGGGCTTTTTTTCTTGGGAAAAGTTTATAAAACCTCATACACCTTCGTTAAAGTTTTCTTCAACACCATCATGATTTTTATGAAGAAAACTTTTTAACGCTGTAATGCTAACAAAGATTATTCCATACAAAATGAAAAAAGTAATATTTTGGAAAAGATATCGATAGAATACATATTAATGCTGTTATCCCTAAACATGCTTCAAAATTAATTTTATTTACTAGGAGGGCATTAATAAGTTTATCTAACATATATAGAAAATTGATTATAAGAAGGGGCATTCGAAACTAACCACTTTTTCTTTATTGATGTGAATACAAAGGAAAGTGGGGTGAATATAATAGGAATATACATTTGATTGCAGTTTAAATAAGAAAGTGAGCGGAAAATTTTGAAGATATCTGAGGTATATGAAAGGTATTTAAGTGGGGAAAAATTTAAAAGTATACGTGAAATCAATCTTGGGTATTTACCGATAAAACAACCAGTTGATTTAGTAGGGCGTTCACCAATTATGCAAGAACTCGCTAAAAAACATTCAAGACATGTAAATAATAAATAAAACCCCGCTTTATTGTACAAACGGGGAATAATAATGCTAGTTGATTTTTTTGTATTGTATCATTCTTTTTACTAATGGATCCGTGTTACTAACGTGAATAGGTTTAACCATGCTTCCAGTTATTTTGTTAGTTTGTTTAGCACTTTGGTTAGTGCTTGTTTCACCCAATTTTCTCGCGGCACGATTTCTTATATCTTGTATTCTAATTGGAGTTTTAGCGCTGCTCATATATATCACTCCTTTATTCAATGATATTTAACAATCCTTCATTCGTCAAGAATAGATTCATGTTCCGTTTCCGTCATCACCAGTGCTTGTTAAGGCCACCATGTACTCGATATTTTCAATATTTTTACTGATTGTATTATGTAATAGTTCAAAAAGGTATCTGTCTAAAATATCAAAGGGATAAGTATAGCTGCTAATAACAGTAACATACTCATCTACACCGTAACAAAAATAGAAAACAAGATAATTCTTTTTTAATATGCTATCTTGATTATTTTTGTTAAAAATTGCAGATTCCCCTGTTTCTTTAGTTTCTTCGACTAATTCATGTAACTCTTCGGGTATAGCTCCGTTATATACATTATATGAAAACGTGGCATGGAGCGGGTGATTTTTGTATCCCGCTTGAATCTCTGCTAAAAAATACTCCAATACCTCCTTATAATCGATGCTTGAATCATTTAAAAATTCAATTGTCCTTCCGGTCGCATGATCACTAGTCAAATAGGCCATAAGCTTAGCTTTAGTTCCGCTGATTTCAACAGTTTCAATAGCTGCTTGCTCAATATTGTCTACTTCAAATTCCATATTGAAAAACTTAAATCTTTTTAAACGTTTAAAAGCAACAGGAAGTATCAAAAATAAAAGCATCCAAATTAAAAGTAAAAAGAGTCCTCGAAAGATAATTTTATTAAAATTGGATTCAACAATAGGTTTAACTAAAATAGTTAACCATGTTTCTTTCTCTTGGGAACTGCTGCTCGAAGGATTTTCTATTGTTTTTACATCGGATTTTGCCTCAGATGATTCATTCTTTTCTGCTTGTAAAAAGAGTTCTTTTGGATTCTCTTTGAGAGTATTTTGGAAAAGTAGAAGTGAAGCAAGTATCATCCAAATTAAAATCAAAATTATCCCCGAAGTGTATAAATATGGAATTAAAAAATTAATCCATTGAAAAAATGATCTTCTTTCCTCATTCTCAGTATTAATGCGAGGCACTATTTTCCCTCCTTTTTCTCATTCTATCGAAATGTTTTCTATCTAACAATAGATTGTAAACCATCTAATCTTAAAAATTCATTAACTATATTAGAAAATCTAAATCGCGTATTTATTTCTTTTCTACATTTAAACTCACCGATAAGAGAAACCCTATTTTCTTTATTTACAGCATCTTTTGAGAAATTTGGATATCTATATTAAAGTTTATAAGAGATTGTGAAGGTTTGTACGTAAAATACAATGCAAAAATGTATTTT
>NZ_JBALMU010000058.1:0-12792 GCF_036962285.1 Bacillus sp. JJ634 | reverse complement strand
CGAAGCTTGAAATCTTAGTGACCGTAGAACGTGACTAACCATCAGTGGGGGATGAAGAAAAACCCCCACTGATGGAGGTTTCACTTTATATGAAGGGAGAGGTACACCCTGCAATCCTATATCAATCAACTAGATGGGGTCTTCCCCTCAGTTTGTTCGCTTGATTGTCCCGATCAATGTGGTCTGCTGCTTCATAAGAAAGACGGGAAAATCATTAAAGTCGAGGGGGACTCTACCCATCCGGTTACTAAAGGGAATATTTGTAATAAAGTTCGGAACATGACAGCTCGCATATATGATTCCAAGCGTCTATCACAACCACTAAAGCGGATTGGTGCGAAAGGAGAAGGAAAATTCGTTCCAATCGGTTGGGAAGAAGCTATTGATACTATCACTTCCAAATGGAAAACCTTGATTAATCAACATGGGCCCGAAAGCATTCTGCCCTACAGTTTTTATGGAAATATGGGAAATCTTAGTGCGGAAGGAATGGATCGGCGCTTCTTTCACAAACTCGGCGCTAGCAGGCTTGAGCGCTCCATTTGTAACGCAGCTGGTGCAACTGGCTACAGCTATACGATGGGAGGTTCTTTTGGCGTTGACCCCGAAGAAACTATTGAGACAAAGCTTTTTATCATGTGGGGAATCAATGCTGTAAGTACAAATATGCATCAAGTGACAATTGCCCAGCAGGCTAGAAAAAACGGCGCAAAAGTTGTGGTTATTGATGTGCATAAAAATCAGACTGGAAAATGGGCCGACTGGTTTATCCCAATTCTGCCTGGTACAGATAGCGCCCTTGCCCTGGGCCTCATGCATATTTTATATGCTGAGAATCTAATCAATCAGTCCTTTCTGGATGAATATACGGTGGGCTCTGCGGAACTACGCGAACATGTCCGCCAATATGACCCGGATACTGTCTCAGCCATTACCGGTGTTTCCATTGATGACCTTTATACATTAGCTCGTATGTACGGCAGCACCACTCCATCATTCATTCGAATTGGTAACGGCTTGCAGCATCATGATAACGGCGGAATGGCTGTACGAACGATTGCCTGTCTCCCTGCTCTTACCGGTCAATGGGTCGTAAAGGGCGGCGGTGCTACGAAAGGAAACTCCGGTTATCTGGCATTTAACACGAATGCCCTGCAGCGGCCTGACTTATTACAAAATAAGAAAACACGTGTCGTTAATATGAATCAAATTGGACAGGCCCTTTTAGCAAAAGAAAAACCTATTCACTCTTTATTTGTCTACAATTCCAATCCGGTCCTTGTGGCTCCCAATGCGAATAAGGTTCAGCAAGGGTTGATGCGCGAAGATTTATTTACAGTTGTCCATGATTTATTTTTAACCGAAACAGCCATGTATGCCGACCTAGTCCTGCCAGCTGCTTCGTCTTATGAAACGGAAGACTTCTATACTTCATACTGGCATAATTACGTACAATTACAAAAACCAGTAATTGAAACATACGGTGAGTCAAAATCCAATGTCGAGCTATTCAAACTGTTAGCCGCTAACATGGGCTTTGAGGAAGCAGCTTTTCAAGATTCAGAGGAAGATATGATTCGTCAGGCATTAGATTTTCCTGATAACCCTTATCTAGAGGGAATTACCTATGAATCTCTTTCAGAAAATCAGTTTGTTAAAGCTAAGATGCGCTCGCTCTTCCCAGGTAAGCTGCGAACACCTAGCGGCAAAATTGAACTCTATTCTGAACAGATGAAACAGCATGGATACGAACCACTGCCAACGTATACGCCCATTGTTAAAGACTCTGATCTGCCCTTTTTATTCATACCGGCGCCAAATCATAATTTCTTGAACTCTACTTTTTCCAATAACGATAAACATATCTCAATGGAAAAAGAACCAAAACTGCATATGAACATAGCAGATGCTCTTAAACTAGGAATCGATACCGACGATATGGTCCGTATCTGGAACGAGCGCGGTGAATGCATCTTAAAAGCGGCTCCCGGTGATAATGTCCTAGCTGGCGTCCTTGTCAGCCAAGGATTATGGCAGAACACCTCTGATAAGAAGCAGCACATCAATACCCTTACTCCAGATCGACTTGCTGATATGGGGAACGGTGCCGTCTTCTTCTCCGGCCGAGTCAATCTTGAAAAAGTGTTATAGTTTCTGAAAAATAAGTCATTCTATTGAATAAAAGTCCGATTTCAACATCAATCGGACTTTTTCTTATCCCTTATTGTTATTCAGTCATGTCAGTCAAATTAAGCGGGTTTTAAAAACATAAAAAATTAAATCAAAATAAGAGAAAAACAGAAAAAAGGTGATTCAATGAAACTTCCATATGGCATAACCGGTTTCTATAACGTAAAAGAGGTTCCCCCGCCAAGCGTCGAGGAAAAACGATTTAAAGCTATTTGTTATTCAGTCCTCCTCCATCATAATGGAACGGTTTTATCCTTTCACACACAGCTGGGGGCTACTAACTTTTATAAAGTTCAAGTGAAGGTTTTCAATCGACTTATTTATATCCTCCTCAATGCTCACTATCCTATCATCGCCTTTGCTGCAGAGGTTAAAGATTCTTATATCATATTCACTAATGAATTTATTCTTTCGCAAGGATTTAGCCCTTATTATACCGTTTACAGTAAAGAAGATTTAAGTAAACCTTTTTCACTTAATACTGAACACTCATTAAATGATGCCGAACTTCAACAAGTTGCTTATTGGAAACCAAAGAAAATCGGAGACCTCCTCTTTAATTTTTGGGATTAAGACGATTTAAAAATTCACAATCTCTTCTCTCAAAAACTGACTAAAGGCCGCAACTTCGTTTGTTTCTACTTTTGTTAATATATATGTGGCTGATGCAGGCGGACTAATTTGATTACTTTTTACTTCTAGCAATTTACCCATACTTATTTCTTCCTTCACCATCGAACGAGGCAAGTAGGAAATACCAAGTCCTTGTTCGATAAATTTCTTTGTGATTTCTACCTGATTAACTGCCATTGTTCGAACATTTGGATAAAATTGCTTAATATCATGTAACAGGTCATTCCAATAGTCAGGATGATTATGCGTAATTAACCGATACGTATGTAATCCCGCCTTTTCATCCAAACTTACATCATTAGGGCCCACTAATATAACCGGTTCTTCATGAATCATCTGGCACTGAATATTCGTTTGTATAGGTTTAACTCTTGTTAATCCTATATCTGCTCTTCCTGTACTGACTTCTTCACCGATTTCATACGATTTCAATACGTTGATTAACACTTCTATATCAGGATACTGATCCATAAAACTGCGTAATAAGGAAGGCAATACCGATGAGGCAATTTGCGGCGCTGTTGCAATACTTAATTTACGTTTATAGCCTTGTTTCCACGCTTCGAATTCGTCTAATCCTTTTTCATATTCAGCAAGAATCTCCCTTGCATACGGAAGAAAATGATGCCCTGCCGCTGTTAACGCAACATGTTTGCCGACCCTTTCAAACAACTGACTATTTAACTGTTCTTCTAATCTTTTTATATGTTTTGTAATTGCAGGCTGCGTTACAAACAATTCTTCTGACGCTTGGCGAAAGTTTTCATACTGTGCGGCTATTATAAACGTTTTAATCCATTTAATATCCATAACGACTCCCTATTATAATAACATTTCGTTATTAATTTTTTGCTTTTTTGTTAATTTTTATTATATATCACATCAAGTATAATTCCATTAACACAACTATTTCATGATAGGAGCGGGTGAGAATGGGAAAAATGCAAGCAACAAACGATCATTGGAATGCCAATCTATACGATATTAAACATGCCTTCATATCTCAGTACGGGAATCATTTAGTCGAATTATTAGCTCCCCAAAAAGGAGAAAGAATTCTAGATCTTGGCTGTGGTACAGGCGACTTAGCTAACAAACTATCAAAATCAGAATGCGAGATTATAGGGGTGGACCAATCTCCTAACATGATTCAACAAGCGAAAGAGAAATATCCGCATATTAACTTTAGCGTACAAGATGCCAAAAACTTAAGCTACCAGAACGAATTTGATGCGGTATTTTCTAACGCTGTCCTTCACTGGATAAAAGAGCCGAGTGCTGCGCTTCATTGTATTTTCCATAGCTTAAAACAAGGTGGAAGATTTGTGGCGGAATTTGGTGGAAAAGGTAATGTACAAATGATTACAAATGAAATCATGAAGCAATTCGCAAGCTTAGGAATGACAGAACAAGTTGAGAAGTTTCCATGGTATTATCCAAGCATCGGTGAATACTCAGCGTTAATGGAGGAGATTGGATTTAGAGTTACCTTTGCGCAGTATATTGACCGACCAACTCCTTTGGACGGCGAGAATGGATTAAGAAATTGGATTGAAATGTTTGGCGGCACAATGTTTGAAGGGGTAACAAAGGAAACAAGAGAAATAATCATAACGAAGGTCGAACAACATCTAAAAGAACGTTTATATATAGACGGTCAATGGGTAGCAGATTATAAACGAATTCGGGTGATTGGAGTAAAAGAATAACAAACTCAAAATACATTTTAGGCTAGCAGGGGGGAGAGAGCTCTCCCCCCTGCTCCCATTTAAGATGTATTCATCCTCTTCTGATTGTATACTTTCTTAAGTACAAGGCTATGCTAAACCGTAGGCTCACACGAAGTGAATCAACAAGCCACAGTATCATATGACATAGCCGAGTACAAAAAAAGACAAAACCTAATAAGATTTCGTCTTCAATATCTTCATCTTATAACAGAGCTTGCTACCAATCAGCTTCCATTCTTATCATGATTAAACACTTGGTCAATCGCATCGACAAACGAATCATCTTTCGCTCTTACATAGCGCTTTGCCATATTTAAATCTTTATGTCCAGCTAATTTTGAAACGGTAAGCACATCCACCCCATTATCAATCAACCTTTGGCAAAATGTATGGCGTAATTTATGCGGATGTACATTATATTTTTTCAAAAGATACTGCACAGAACGCGGTGTCATCCTTTGATTATAACTTGAGATGAATAAAGGCTCTGCTTGTTCTTTTAATGAATCGAGATAATTTTTCAAATGCGCTTGAGCTGCATCTGTTAGCGGTACTGTTCGATCGATCTTTCTCTTCGCATTCCGCACCTGGACATACCACTTATTACTTTCTACCACAATGTCTTCGCAGTCTAAATCACATAATTCTGAAACACGAATACCGGTATGTAACAACAGATAGACAATCGTAATATTGCGTAAGTTCCCTTCTGCTACCACCATTTTTAATAAAGCCGCTTGTTCCTCATCACTTAAAGAATCGGGAGCTTCTTGCTTCGCTTCATTTACTCTCCGCTCCACAGACAGCATTACCTGCGGTTTACCAAGGTATTTATAAAAAACAGATAATGCCATATAATGTTTTTCAATAGTGCCTGAACTTTTCTTGGAATTTTCTAAAAAGTCGAGATACATTTGTATATGTTCTGTCTCTACTGACTCTACTTTCATTTTACTATACTCATAAAATTGCGAAAGAACACCAGTATATGTTTTAATTGTATTCTCCGATTTACCTTGACTACGCAGCCATTCAGCAAACGAGAGTATCACTGCTTTTTTAGTAGAATCCATCGCTAATCCCCCAATGGCAAATACAGAATTAGCATTATTTTAACATACATTTTTCCAGAAGGCGAAAATACCGTTGTTTGAAGTGTATCTTTCCAAAGAAAGATACACTTCACCTATTCCATAATCCCCTTATACTGTCCATTGAATGTATAGCTTGAATCTGTATTTCTCATGGCTTCTAGTACTCGTTCTGTGAATACTTCCTCTACTTTCGAATCATATCCTAAATAGCGGCATAACCTAATATTATTATTCTCTTCTTGTGCAAGTTGTACTTGACTCTCAATTTTTTTCATGAGCACTCCAGTAAATAATAAGTAAGGTATGAGAAAAATAGACCGATTTTTCAACAGCGTCAGTTCGGCAAGCATATCTTCAAACTTCGGTTTTGCTGCTACCAAATAACATATTCTAACATCCTCTATATGAGAGTGCTTCTTGACCAACTCTCCAATGGATTCTAAATCCTTTACAACATCCGGATCTGAACTTCCTCTTCCAATTAACACAATCACAGAAGAATCCGGATACTCCTCATTTTGTTCCAACACTCTTTCCACTACACTTTCAGCCATTTTCTCATGCACACCAATCGGTTTACCATAAGTCACTCGAACCCCAGGATGCTGCTGAGATACCTTTTCTAGCTCAAGTGGAATATCATATTTTGCATGTACCGCTGTCAGCAGTAAAAGAGGTACGACAGCTATATGTGTGGCCCCCTGTTGGACACAAGATGAAAATCCTTCTTCAATAGAAGGAGAGGCAAGCTCAAGAAAACATACTTCTTGAATCTCTGCCTCCACATGTTTTTGACAACGGGAGAGAAAGGCAATCGCTTCCTCACAAGCTTTTTTGACCCTGCTTCCGTGACATACATATAGCACTGCCTGTTTCATTTACAACGCCTCGCTGATTGGTGATAAAGTTTGGATATTCTCCTTGAACCACTTTAGTTTTTCTCTGTAGCGTACGACTTCACCGATAATAATCATGCTCGGATTTTCAATTTGTTCTTCACGGACAATATCTACAATAGTCGCAAGCGTTCCCGTCACCGTTTTTTGAATATCCGTTGTCCCCCAATGAACAAGAGCAATTGGGGTATCTTCACTCTTCCCATGTTTCAAAAGCTGTTCGCGAATATAAGGAAGATTGCTTACTCCCATATAAATCGCTAATGTATCAATTCCCTTAGCTAAACTTTCCCACTTTTCATTTTCTTGTCTATTATTTTTATGATGACCCGTAACAAAGGCTACACTTGAACTGACATCTCTATGCGTAACAGGAATACCGGCATAAGCGGAAGCAGCGATGCCAGAAGTGATTCCCGGGACAATTTCAAATGGAATATTTTCCTTTACAAGCTCTTCTGCTTCTTCTCCGCCTCGACCAAAGACGAAAGGATCGCCACCTTTTAATCTCGTCACAATCTTTCCACTCTTCGCATAGCGAATTAAAAAATGATGAATTGTTTCTTGTGTCATTGCGTGATGGTCTGGCTGCTTACCGCAATAAATAAGTTCTGCGCCTGTTTTCGCATAAGAAAGCAGTTCTTTATTGACAAGGCGATCGTATAAAATAACATCCGCCTGCTGTATACATTTGATTGCTTTTAACGTAATCAATTCTGGATCACCAGGCCCTGCACCTACTAAATATACTTTCGCCATGTTTGTGTTCCCCTTATTCATTGATGATGATTTCCTTATTTTTACCGATGCCCTAAAAAGAGCACTCTTATTATATTAAACCTTTTTCTGTCAAAATATTTGTTAATTGTTCAACACATTCGTCAATTGTGTAATGTTCTGTATCTAGTACAATTTCAGGATTTTCTGGCTCCTCATACGGTGCACTAATACCTGTGAAGTTTTTAATTTCCTCATTACGCGCTTTTTTATAAAGCCCTTTCGGATCTCGCTTCTCACATGCTTCAACGGAACACTTAATGTACACTTCTAAAAACTCATTTTCTTCCACTAATTCCCGAACAAGATCACGATCAGCACGATATGGAGAAATAAATGCCGTTAAAACAATTTGGCCGCTCTCCACGAACAGCTTCGAAACTTCACCAATTCGTCTAATGTTTTCTTTACGATCATCCTCATTAAATCCTAAATCCTTATTTAAGCCATGACGAACGTTATCACCATCTAGCACAAATGCTTGATTTCCTCGTTCAAATAATGTTCTTGCAAACGCATTTGCTACAGATGATTTCCCAGATGCAGACAATCCTGTAAACCAAAGAATAAAACTTTGGTGCTTATTTTGTTTTCTTCTTTCATCCTTAGAAATAGATGCCTCATGCCAAACGATATTTGTACTCAATTGAATTACCCCTTCCTTATCGGTCCTATTATAAAAAATTATTATTTTGTATAAAAATGTCATTTCAAAAAACTTTCAGCTATGTTGAAAAGTAGCTCTGGTTTCATGAAACCAGAGCTAGAATGAGCGAACAATCATTTTATTGAAAAGATTGTTTAACCAAACTCCTTATGAAAGAACTTCTTGTTTAAGCCCGTTAATTAATACTTCAACGACTTCAGGTCGGCTAAATGTACTTGGTGGGACTTCTCCATTGCGAAGCATTTGTCTAACCTTCGTTCCAGACAGGATAATATGTGATGCGCTATCATGCGGACATGTTTTCGTTGTCGCCATTCCTTCACATTTACTGCAATAGAAGCTGTGCTCGAACTTCATTGGTTTAATGCCTAGCTCTTGTTCCTCAAATTGATCAAATAGCTTCTGAGCATCATATGTTCCATAGTAATCGCCAACACCTGCATGATCACGACCTACGATAAAATGCGTACAACCGTAGTTTTTACGAACAAGCGCATGGAAAATGGCTTCTCTTGGACCTGCATATCTCATCGCTGCAGGAAATACACCTAATTGAACACGATTTTCAGGATAATAGTTTGCTAGAAGCACTTCATAGCTTTCCATTCGAATAGCTGCAGAAATATCATCTGATTTTGTTTCACCCACTAAAGGATTTAAAAATAAACCGTCAACTGTTTCTAGAGCTGCTTTTTGAATGTATTCATGTGCTCTATGAACCGGGTTTCTCGTTTGGAAACCAACAATTGTTTTCCAGCCTTTTTCCTTGAAAATTTCTCTTGTTTCGATTGGGTCAAATGTATATTCCGCAAATGTTTTTTCCGGTCTTTTCACTAATGTGATTTTACCGCCAACATATAATTCAGGACGTTCATGTAGCTTTTTAACACCTGGATGCTCTAAATCTGTTGTGCCATACACTAATAATGCTTCTCTTTCTTTATCTGGCTCATAAATATCTTCTACTTGAATCAAGCCGTATACTTCGCCTTGATAGCTAAGTTTAGCCTTTTCCCCGATTTGTAACTCGCTTGCCACTTCTTTTGAAACCGGCAACGTAACCGGAATGCTCCAAACTGTCCCAGAAGCTAATCGCATATTTTCTACAACATTCTCATAATCTGCTTTCGATAAGAAACCATCAATTGGGCTGTACCCGCCAATTCCAATCAATTCAAGATCACTTAAAGCAATTGCATCGATTTCTATTTCTCTATCAATTCCTTGAAGAGATGTTTCTGGATGATAAGCTTGGATTAATACTCCTCCATGTGGTTGTAAACTCATAATTTTTATCCTCCTAATTATATAATTATACTCGGTTTTAAGGTTAAATTCCTCCGCCTTCTTCATGTATCACTTGCTCTTCTTCTCGCATTGCTTTCATTAAGCTAATCGCTACCAATGTACCTACTATAACGCTTAGCAGCACAATAACGGAATACAAATCGCTTTCTAAAAAGAGCTTAACTAAAAAATAAGAAATAGCCAATGAAAATATAGGGGAAACAACCCAAATTCTAACAATTTTCTTTACAATATGCTTATGAAAAAGCTCTTTACCATTTTTCGATACTCCAAGACCAATAATAGCTGAGGAAGTGACTTGAGTAAGCGGGACAGGTAAGCCGAAGATGGAGCTAATACCAACTAGAACTGCACCTGTTCCAGAAATTAAAATCCCCTCTGGTTTTGAGAATTTTGTAATTTTCTTTCCGTTTGTTTCCAAAACCCTTTTTCCAAGGAAAATGGCTCCGATGGCTACAAATGCCCCGCCAATCCATATTCCTTTTGTCACAGAGATCATCCCTGCACCTACAAGTGGGCCTACTGCGTTAGCCACATTGTTCATACCAGCTGAGAAAGCTTCAAGGAAACCGGCAAGAATTAAAATAACCGTTAACCAAGGGCGATCTTGTAAATAGCCTTTTTGCTGAGCGATATATAGCAATTTACCAAATAACCAAGCCGCGCCGAAGGCTACGATCGGCACCAGCACCCAAAACATCATAATCACTAACAGCGATTTAACAAACAGTACTTGGTAAGCAATCCCAACCCCTACAACGGCGCCAACCGTTACTTCACTCGTTGATAAAGGAATACCAAGAAGATTGGCAAAAAACAACGAGCTTGTAGCAGATACTAAAATAATGAGGACAATCTTGACATTGATTATATCTTGCGGAACAATCCCGGAGCTAATCGTTTTTACGACTTCTCCACCGCCTAATACTGCTCCTGCAAAAACACCAAGCGCACAAATTAGTAAAGCATAGCGTGCTTTTGAGACTGCACCTGCCCCATAAGCAACCCCCATCGAGGCTGCAGCCCCGCTGGCTCCAATATTCATTGCAAAAAATAAACTAATGGCTATTGCTATATATTCAAGCATATAGCGAATCCTTTATCCGTGTAATCCACATTCTGTTTTCCCTTGCCCTTGCCATCTACCAGAACGCAGGTCATCTGCATTAAACGCTGGTGCAGTGCAATGGGAACAACCTATGCTTGGGTATCCTTGATCATGAAGAGGATTGTAAGGCAAATCATTCTTATGAACATAGCGCCATACATCTTTCCACGTCCAGTGAATAAGCGGGCAAATTTTCACCGATTGGAACCTATCATCGCGATTAATATATTGAACATGCTTTCTTGTTTCAGACTGTTCACGGCGTAAGCCTGAGATCCAAGCCTTAGAGTCGGATAACACTTCATTCAGGGGAACTAACTTCCGTATTTGACAACACTGATTAGGATTGCTCTCCCACAATTTATCGCCAAATTCTGAAGCCTGCTCCTCTAGCGTTAACTTCGGCTTTTTCATAACGATATTTAAACTTGGGTACTTCTTCTTCACACGTTCAATTGTTTCGTATGTTTCTTTAAAGTGAACATCTGTATCTAGAAAAACAATCGTCGCATTCGGCTTTACTTTAGAAATCAAATCTACTAAAACAATACCTTCAATCCCGAAGCTACAAGCATAGACAATCTCTTCTCCATACTGTTCATAGCTCCATTTCAAGACGTTCAACGCCGCCTTATATGTTTCATCAAGTTCAAATTCGATAGTTGGCTCCTGCCAAGTTTCATATGTTAACATCTGATCACGTCCTTTTTATTTAAACGAAAGAGGTGTTCTAACAAAAAGACATAATTCTCCCTATATCCCTAATATCCTTGTTAAAACACCTCCAGTTGTCTAGACAGCATTGTTTATATTGAATTATCCGCTTGAATGATGTTCCCATTCTGTTTAAGTAACATCATTCAATATTTCTCATAAATAAACTTGATTCAGAAAACTAAAAAGCTTTCTCGATCGAAAGACTGGTTTTGTAACCTTATCTTTCAAACTGAGTGTATCTTTTTCTGAATACACACCTTATATACACAGGTTGCTTCACTTCATAGGACTAGTATTCTATCCCTTCATCTCTCTGAATAAGTTATATATTAAATAAGAAATATTATTTATGTTCAAATATTATCATATATTTCAAATAAGTCAACTAGGTTTTAACAGGTTAATGGTGGAAAATACATAATATTAAAAAAACTATTGACTCCCGACGAATGAATTGTTATATTTCTAGTAATTCAATCGGTATTATATTTTTTCAGGGGAAGAAAATGCCCACCAGTCATCTGGAGGCCTTTACTGACAACACTGTTCACGGTGTATGTAGTAAAGGCTTTTTTTATCCCCTGCTCAACATAAAAAGGTGCTGAACAAGTCATTAACCGATTAGCTCAAACAGCTGAGCGCGGCAAGTTTTACATAATTCTCCTTACATACAGATTGTTATGCAGCAAGAGTATTAGGAAAAACCGGTAACATGCTTTTTGAACCATCCACCCTTTTACCTGCCCTTTCCATATCGCGCGTAAGTTTGCTTCCCTTGACCATTTAAGCAACGGCCGAGCAGCTTAGAATGTGGTCACATCTAATACTGAAGCAGAAGCACGGAATTTTGATTTTGATCAACATCCCCTTCATGAAAAGACTATAATCGTGCCGAGGAGTTCGTTGATGTCGTCCAAAAACTATGGGATAGCTGGGAGGATGAAGCTCTAGTCATCGATAAAGAATTCGCCCAATTTACGGATGGCCCTAAAATACACGCAGTCAATCATAAAGGCGAATGGTTTTCTGTTGATGGACCTCTAAATATTTCTTGTCCTGTCCAAGACCAACCTGTCGTTGTTCAGGCAGGCTCTTCTGAGGCTGAAAAGGAACTTACAGCACGAACAGTAGAAGTGATTTTTACGGAATGGAAAATACTTGAGGAAGTGCAAGTCTTTTATGCCGATGTAAAAGGGAGAATGTTTATTTGTTCTGTTTACAAAACAGAAATCCATCGTGATGTGAACGTTACTCAAAATATTGCGCGTAAAAAACATCAGATGGTGTCCAATTACTTATTTTCATGGTGTTTAAACAGCTTGTTTGGTATGAACGTTTTTGGGCCGAACCATACCGACAAGGAGAGGCATCTCTTGAAGACAAGCCTCAAACAGGAAAAAGTATCGCCGGTTGAACGGCGTAGTCGGCACAGACTTTGCCCGCTTGAGAGACCTCTTTCAAGTGTTGCTCACCTAAGTTTTACCTATAAACACTAGGTTAAGTCTATTCAATGAGCATTTATCAGTAGAAAACTCCACTTTATCGATGAAATTGATTGATTTATCAACGAGATTTGCATTTTATCAATCAAAATAAGTCATTTATCAACAACATACAAAAAAGACCAGCGAAAATCGCTGATCTTTTTTGTATGTTTTGCTTGGCGACGTCC
>NZ_JBALMU010000057.1:43221-43484 GCF_036962285.1 Bacillus sp. JJ634 | reverse complement strand
GTAGGACGTCGCCAAGCTATATATTTTGTGTATATTTTTTATAAAAAGAGTATATACTATATATTATCATCAAGTTGTTTCGACGCATCCTCATACTGAAATTCTAGAAGGGGAAGAAACAGTCGACACAAAATTAGGTGCATAAGCAAAATATCAGTATTTCTATCGTCGCGGGGTGGAGCAGTCCGGTAGCTCGTCGGGCTCATAACCCGAAGGTCGCAGGTTCAAATCCTGTCCCCGCAATCAAACCAAAAAAACGAAAC
>NZ_JBALMU010000057.1:0-43194 GCF_036962285.1 Bacillus sp. JJ634 | reverse complement strand
GTTTCGTTTTTTTGGTTTTTCAGCATGATTATTTTCGTATTTGTTTCTTGATGAAAAAACAGGTAAACTACATATAGAATGTTTTCTGTCCTTAGGAGAACGGTCCTAAGGATTTTTTATACTATTAGAACTTATAGTAAACAGACGATAGTGCATAGGAAGGGACATCGATTTTTACCATGATTGACGGTAAGTCGTGTTTTTCTAATCTTATTTAAATAATTAGTTACATAAAGGTGATTAAGATATGGAGCAATTTGAATGGGTTTCACGAGGTGAAGAAGAGACTGCTCGTTTTGCAGGTCGGTTAGCAGAACATCTTAAAGGTGGAGATGTATTAGCTTTAGAGGGTGATTTAGGAGCAGGCAAGACCGCTTTTACAAAAGGGTTAGCGAAGGGGCTAGGGGTCACGCGAACTGTAAATAGCCCTACTTTTACGATTATTAAAGAATATCATGGGCGTTTACCGCTATATCATATGGATGTGTATCGTGTAAGTGAGGCGGAAGAAGATTTAGGATTTGATGAGTATTTTGAAGGTGAAGGTGTTACGGTTGTTGAATGGGCTCATTTAATTAAAAATCAACTTCCAGAGAATCTTTTAGTTATTTATATTTATCGTGTAGACGAATATAGTCGCCGATTTGTCATAGAAGCTCATGGAGATCGTTACGTCCAGTTGTGTAAGGAGATTATAGAATGAAAGTGTTAGCTATTGATACGTCTAATTTTACGCTAGGTATTGCTTTAATCGATGGCAATCAAGTCATTGGCGAGTACATTACTAATTTAAAGAAAAATCATTCTGTTCGGGTTATGCCGGCTATTGAGACGTTGTTAAAAGATTGTGACACTCTGCCAAAAGAGTTAGATAAAATCGTTGTAGCGAAAGGACCTGGATCTTATACAGGTGTTCGAATTGGTGTAACCATTGCGAAGACATTAGCTTGGACATTAAATATTCCATTATCAGCGATTTCAAGCTTAGAAGCTTTAGCTGCTAACGGTCGCTACTTTAACGGATTGATTTCACCATTATTTGATGCAAGGCGGGGACAAGTGTATACCGGTTTATATGAGTATGATGAGAATGAGCAATTGAAAGAAATTGTAGCAGATTGCAATATCTTATCGTCAGAATGGGCTGCCCGTCTTAAAGAGTGGAATCGTCCTATTTTATTTATAGGACAAGATATAGAAATTCATCGTGAAGCGCTTAGTGAGGTGCTTGGGGAGCTAGCAGTGTTTGTTCCGCATTCTTTGTATAATCCAAGACCAAGTGAGCTAGCTCTTCTTGGAAAAGATAAAGAGGAAGAAGACATTCACTTGTTTGTTCCAAATTATGTACGTATGGCTGAAGCTGAAGCAAAGTGGCTTGAACAGCAGGAGAACCAAAAAATGATGAAAGCGAACGATAACAATGAGTAAAACGATGACGTTTCGGCTGATGAATCGAGAAGATATTGATCAAGTATTAGAAGTAGAACGACAGTCTTTTACTTTGCCGTGGAGTAGAGAAGCTTTTTATAATGAGCTAGATCATAATCAGTATGCAGTGTATTTAGTTATTGAGGATAACGGTAAAGTTGTAGGGTACTGCGGTGCTTGGATTGTATTAGATGAGTCACATATCACGAATATTGCGATTTTACCTGAATATCGAGGGCAAAAATTAGGTGAAGCTCTACTCCTGAAGATGATTGAAATATCGATTAGTAAAGGTGTGGTTCGGATGACATTAGAAGTTCGAGTGAGTAATGAAGTTGCAATTTCTTTATATGAAAAATTAGGTTTTCAAAAAGGTGGTATCCGTAAAGGATATTATACTGATAATCGTGAAGATGCATATGTAATGTGGGTGAATTTCTCGTGAAACAAGAGCAAATTATATTAGGTATTGAGACAAGTTGTGATGAAACGGCTGCAGCCGTGATAAAAAACGGAACGGATATATTAAGCAATGTTGTGGCTTCTCAAATTGAAAGTCATAAGCGATTTGGTGGGGTCGTGCCGGAAATTGCTTCTCGCCACCATGTTGAACAAATTACAATAGTAATTGAAGAAGCATTACAACAAGCGAATATTACGTATGAAGATATTGATGCCATTGCAGTGACTGAAGGGCCAGGATTAGTTGGAGCCTTATTAATTGGTGTAAATGCAGCTAAGGCGATTGCGTTTGCACATGGAATACCATTAGTTGGTGTGCATCATATTGCAGGACATATTTATGCAAACCGTTTGATTCAAGAGATTCAATATCCAGCGCTTTCACTTGTTGTCTCAGGAGGGCATACAGAATTAGTGTTATTGAAGGAGTCCGGCTCATTTCAAGTCATTGGTGAGACTCGTGATGATGCTGCGGGCGAGGCCTATGATAAAGTAGCGCGAACATTGAATTTACCTTATCCAGGCGGTCCACATATTGACAGATTAGCACATGAAGGAACACCGTCCATTAAGTTACCTCGTGCGTGGCTAGAAGGAAGTTACGATTTTAGTTTTAGCGGATTAAAATCGGCTGTTATTAACACACTTCATAACGCAGAGCAGCGCGGCGAGGAGATTAAACCCGAAGATCTTGCCGCAAGCTTTCAACAAAGTGTAATTGAAGTATTAGTGACAAAAACGATTTCTGCAGCAAAAGAATACGGTGTAAAGCAATTGTTACTAGCAGGGGGAGTAGCAGCTAATAAAGGGCTGCGTGCTACGCTCACTGAGGCTTTTAAGGAAGTGCCGGAAGTAGAATTAATTATTCCCCCGCTTAGTCTTTGTACAGATAATGCGGCAATGATTGGAGCAGCAGGAAGTATTTTATTCGAAAAAGGAAAACGCTCTAATTTAGCGTTAAATGGAAACCCAGGATTAGATATTGAGGCTTTTTAAGAATGTGCACATATATTGATAAGGGTTGATACGGCGGAGCTATGTATATAGCTCTGCTTTATTTATTCATAAAAGTGATTTTGATTGTATCTGTGGATAAAAAAGTCTGATAATTAAAAATTGAATGTGAATAACTTGCGTTTTTGTTGATAAGTAGCATAATTTTTGTGGATAATGTGGAAAAGTTCGAATAAAGCTTGAATGAAAAGGAGAAGGTTGTGTATATTTTTGTGGATAAAGTTTATTTTAGTAAGAAACGAATACTTTAGGATGCGGATATAGAAAAAGGCCGACTTAAATAAAAGGTCGACCTTCTTAACATCTATATTTATCTCATACTTAATGGGTAGTAAGAGCCCCCATTGATGGAAGTTTCACTTTATATATCCAGCTCTGCCCACTCTTCTAATAGAAGATCAAGGGCTGCTTGTGCCTGCTCTAGCTTTGTTTGAATTTCTATCACTTTTTCGTGATTTTGAAATACTTCAGAATCACAAAGAAGCTGATTACACTCTTCAATATCTGCCTCTAATTTTTCTATTTCTCCTTCAATCTCTTCAATGCGGCGCTTGCGTTGGCGCTCTGCTTTTTTCGCTTCTTTATCAATGATGTAGCTGTTTTTATCCGTTACTTGCTCTGGTTGTTTACTTTGTGTTTGTTGTTGTTCGAGTGCTTCATGTTCCGCTTGTTCTTGTTTTTTCTGAACATAGTAGTCATAATCTCCAAGGAACTCTGCATTGCCATCTTTAGAGAGTTCAATGACCTTCGTTGCAATTCGGTTAATGAAGTATCGATCATGTGAAACGAAAAGCAATGTTCCTGGATAATCGATTAAAGCATTTTCAAGGACGAGTTTACTATCGAGATCTAAGTGGTTTGTTGGCTCATCGAGTATTAAAAAATTACCTTTTTCCATCATCATTTTTGCTAAAGCAAGTCGTGCTTTTTCACCGCCGCTAAGAGTAGAGACTGTTTTTAAAACGTCATCCCCGCTAAATAGGAAGTTTCCAAGTACAGTGCGTATCTCTTTTTCCGGCTTCAAAGGGTGTTCATCCCATAATTCGTTAAGTACTCGTTTGTTGGAAACGAGGTTCGCTTGCTCTTGATCATAATAGCTGACCTGAACGTTTGTGCCAAAGTGAATGTCACCTGAAAGAGCAGGCATCTTATCAATAATTGTTTTTAATAGTGTTGATTTGCCGACCCCGTTCGGACCGACGAGTGCAATGCTTTCGCCTTTTGTGATTCGAACGTTAATGTGTTGGGCAACCTTTTCGTTTTGATAGCCAATTGCCAGCTCGTTTAGCTGCAGCACTTCATTTCCACTTTGCTTCTCAATTTGAAAAGAGAAAGAAGCGGATTTTTGATCGCCTTGGGGTCTATCTAAGATTTCCATTTTCTCAAGCTGTTTTCGTCTGCTTTGTGCTCGTTTGGTAGTAGAAGCTCGTGTAATATTTCGTTGGACAAAGTCACGCAGCTTTTCAATTTCTTCTTGCTGCTTTTCAAATTGCTTCATATCTCGTTCGAAATCTTCCGCTTTTCTGACTAAATAAGAGCTGTAATTGCCGTGATATTTTTTCATTGAGTGTCGTGAGATTTCATATACTTGATTAACAACTTTATCAAGGAAGTATCGGTCATGAGAAACAATGAGTACAGCGCCTTGATAGCCTTGTAAATATTGTTCAAGCCAAGAAAGTGTTTCAATATCTAGATGGTTTGTCGGTTCATCCAGTATTAAAATATCTGGTTTTGTTAAAAGTAATTTACCAAGGGCCAGTCTTGTTTTTTGACCCCCGCTTAAGGTAGAGATAGGTGTAGAAGTGTCAAAGCTGCCAAATTGAAGCCCATGCAAAACAGAGCGAATATCTGCTTCATATTGATAGCCGCCGGACTCCTTAAATTGAACTTGCAGGGCATCATATTCACTCAGTACTTTTTGATAAACGGCTTCATTAGAGAAAATATCTGGATTTGCCATCTTTGCTTCTAATTGGCGTAAGGTTTGCTCTTGTGAAATGAGATGGTTAAATACGGTTAACATTTCATCCCAGATGGATAGTTCTGATTCAAGGCCTGTATCTTGGGCCATATAGCCGATTGTGACCCCTTTTGGTTGAATAATTTCTCCACCATCATAAGACAACTGTCCAGCAATAATTTTTAGTAGTGTAGATTTTCCAGCACCATTACGACCTACTAGAGCAATTCGGTCTTTATGTTGAACTTCGAGCTTCATATTCGATAGAATGAGTTCCGCTCCGTAATATTTAGATACTTGATTAACTTGTAATAAAATCATGAATTTCACCTCAGGTAGCATTATCCCGAACAAATTGTTATAGAACGTCTATCAGTTTTCAGATATACTGTTTTTTGACTCTAGACGTTTAAGCTTTTCTTCTTAGTGTACCGTATCATTGAACTTATCGGCAATAGAATGGTTATTTCGTTTCAAAACAAGCTGTTACATTATGTGGAATAATGGTGTATGATTTATAATAGGGATATTATAACGTAAGATTGTACACTTTCGAACATAGTGCAGTTTATTAAGAGTAAGATGACAGAATCCCCATTGTTTTTAGAAGAACGAGCAAGTTGGGAATGGAAGCGTTATCAGTGATATTTTGAATGCACCTCATGCTTCTATGGAATATAGGCAGAAGAATAGATTGAAAAGCGCGTGTGAAAGCGAGGGAGAATAATGAATCAAGGACAATTAAAAATACCGCAGGCTACGGCCAAAAGACTACCCTTGTATTATCGATTTTTACAAAACCTACATTCCTCTGGGAAACAAAGGGTTTCTTCAGCAGAGTTGAGTGAAGCTGTTAAGGTAGATTCAGCAACGATACGTCGTGACTTTTCGTACTTTGGCGCACTTGGAAAAAAAGGATATGGATATAATGTTAATTATTTATTATCATTTTTTAGAAAAACATTGGATCAAGATGAAGTGACGAAAGTAGCGTTAATTGGTGTAGGGAATCTAGGTACTGCTTTTTTAAATTATAATTTCTTGAAAAATAATAATACAAAAATTAGTATGGCTTTTGATGTGGACGAAAGAAAAGTCGGTACGAATATAGCCGATGTTCCGATTTATCATATGGATGAAATTGAGAGCCGTCTGCAAGGAGAGCAGGTTACAGCTGCAATCTTAACCATTCCAGCACATGTGGCTCAGCCCGTCACAGATCGTTTAATTGCTGCTCAAGTAAAAGGAATTTTAAACTTTACCCCAGCACGATTAAATGTACCTTCTTCTATTAGAATTCATCATATTGACTTGGCTGTTGAATTACAGTCATTGATTTACTTCCTGAAACATTATCCAGTATTAGAAGAAATCGTTGATATAGAGGATGGAATACCATTAAATAAATAAATTAAATAAATATATTGTTAAGGCTAATGAAACGATTTGATTCATGCGTATGAAACCGTATACATGAGTGAAAGATGAACAATGTCTAACATAGCCAAAGAAATAAAGCAGCTGATGACAGCTGCTTATTTCTTCTTTTGAATCGATTTTATTTTTACATGTAGTAAAAGCATTCGGATACCAGAGCCGAAGTCTAATGTAGCAATAAAGATAAGGAAATAAGCAAAGAATCCCCAACCTGATGATGTGACAGTTTGGACAGCGAAAGCAGTGAATACGATACCTAAACATATATAAATAATGCTTAATTTTAAAGGTGATTGATGTCTCATAAAAATCCTCCGATGAAAGCTTGCATATTTTGCATGAAATTTTGGATGTCTTCATAATACATTTGCACAATGACAACGAATGTATTCATAGATACATGAGCAATAATTGGGACTAGGATTCGTTTCGTCTGTATATAAAGGAAAGCGAAGGTAAAGCCCATTGCCGAATATAATAACAAATGCTCTAGTTCCATATGTGCTAAACCAAAAATGATGGAGCTAATCAAAGCTGCAATAAAGAAATTAAATCGCTTATATAAGGAACCGAAAATAATTTTTCGGAAAATAATTTCTTCTAATATGGGACCAATAATAGAACTCACTACTATCATTAATGGAATCTTATCAATGACAGATAAAATTTCTTGCGTATTGGCTGATTGAGTTTGAATGCCAATCCACTGTTCAATTGTAATCGCGATACTTTGTGCAAATAAAGCCAGAAAGACTCCACATATTGCCCAAAAGGTAGAAAGGGAGATGGACGCGGACGCTTTATCGCGAGTGAGTGCTGATTCTTTCATATCATGTCGCATGAAAAAGAGAGTAAGCAGAAGAGCTAATAAAAAACTAAAAATGGACCAGTAAGCAAAAGCTGTTAATTTCAATTCTCCACTAGGTATTCCTAACGTTTTTCCAATGAACATAAAGAGCGGCAGTCCAATAAATCCAGAGAACTGCATGGCAAGATACGTAATAATGACATACCAGTATTCTTTTCTCAAAAATAATTCTCCTTTAAGTGAAATCATTCATGCATAGGTACAGTGAAAATGGTATCAAAAAATATTGAATAACTCCACTTTTATAGGTGCTATTCAATCATATTTGTTGTAGCGATTTAATAGAATGGGTAGGGCTGCTTTTGATAAGAATCTATTATTAAAAATTAATATGAAAATTTTTGATGAAGATACTTGCAAAACAGGAATGATTTATTTAATATAATAATTGTGTTAGCACTCATAGGTGTTGAGTGCTAATAATTCAAAACAATTAATCATAAGAATTTGAGGAGGTTGTTTCACTTGTTAAAACCATTAGGTGATCGCGTTATTATTGAACTAGTTGAGTCAGAAGAAAAAACAGCTAGCGGTATCGTACTTCCAGATACAGCAAAAGAAAAGCCACAAGAAGGTAAGGTCGTAGCAGTTGGTACGGGCCGTGTTCTTGAAAATGGCGAACGTGTTACTTTAGAGGTTGCCCAAGGCGATCGTATTATCTTCTCAAAATACGCTGGTACGGAAGTCAAGTACGAGGGTACTGAATACTTAATTTTACGCGAAAGCGATATTTTAGCAATTATTGGATAATTATACAACAATACTTAACTGAACGAAAATTTTAATGAAAAATGATTAGGGAGGTACTTATACATGGCTAAAGAAATTAAATTTAGTGAAGAAGCTCGCCGCGCAATGCTTCGTGGTGTAGATGCGCTTGCAGATGCAGTAAAAGTAACATTAGGACCAAAAGGACGCAACGTCGTTCTTGAGAAAAAATTCGGTTCACCGCTTATTACAAATGACGGTGTAACAATCGCAAAAGAAATCGAGCTTGAAGATGCATTCGAAAATATGGGTGCAAAATTGGTTGCTGAAGTAGCAAGCAAAACAAATGACGTAGCTGGTGACGGTACAACAACAGCAACAGTTCTTGCTCAAGCAATGATTCGTGAAGGATTGAAAAACGTAACAGCTGGTGCGAACCCAATGGGTATCCGTAAAGGAATCGAAAAAGCGGTTAACGCTGCAATCGAAGAGTTAAAAGCGATTTCTAAACCAGTTGAAAACAAAGAATCTATCGCACAAGTTGCGGCGATTTCTGCTGCTGACGAAGAAGTTGGTAAACTAATCGCTGAAGCAATGGAACGCGTTGGTAACGACGGTGTTATCACAATTGAAGAATCTAAAGGTTTCACAACTGAGTTAGACGTTGTAGAAGGTATGCAATTCGACCGTGGATATGCATCTCCATACATGGTAACTGATTCAGATAAAATGGAAGCAGTTCTTGATAACCCGTACATCTTAATTACTGATAAGAAAATCGGTAACATTCAAGAAATCCTTCCTGTACTTGAGCAAGTTGTACAACAAGGTAAACCACTATTAATCATTGCAGAAGACGTTGAAGGTGAAGCACTTGCAACACTTGTTGTGAACAAACTTCGCGGAACATTCAATGCAGTAGCAGTTAAAGCTCCTGGATTCGGTGATCGTCGTAAAGCAATGCTTGAAGATATCGCAGCTCTTACTGGTGGAGAAGTAATTACAGAAGAAGTAGGTCTTGACCTGAAATCTGCTACAATCCAATCACTAGGACGCGCTTCTAAAATTGTTGTAACAAAAGAAAATACAACAATCGTTGAAGGTGCTGGAAATGCAGAAGCAATTCAAGCTCGCGTAAACCAAATCCGCGTTCAATTAGAAGAAACAACTTCTGAATTTGATCGTGAGAAATTACAAGAACGCCTTGCTAAATTAGCTGGTGGTGTAGCGGTTATCAAAGTTGGTGCGGCTACTGAAACAGAATTAAAAGAACGCAAACTTCGTATTGAAGATGCATTGAACTCTACTCGTGCTGCGGTTGAAGAAGGTATCGTAGCTGGTGGTGGTACAGCGCTTCTTAACGTATACAATAAAGTGGCTGAGCTTCAAGCTGAAGGCGACGAAGCAACAGGTGTGAAAATCGTTCTTCGCGCGATTGAAGAGCCTGTACGTCAAATCGCTCACAACGCTGGTCTTGAAGGATCTGTTATCGTTGAGCGTCTTAAAGGTGAAGCGGTTGGAACTGGATTCAACGCAGCTACTGGTGCATGGGTAAACATGATCGAAGCTGGTATCGTTGACCCAACGAAAGTAACTCGTTCAGCTCTACAAAACGCTGGAAGCGTTGCAGCTATGTTCTTAACAACAGAAGCAGTTGTTGCTGACAAACCAGAACCTGCTGGTGCTGCTGGAATGCCTGACATGAGCGGTATGGGCGGCATGGGCGGCATGATGTAATATCCGCTTATGACACGAAAAGATCTACTCTATTTGGAGTAGATCTTTTTTGTATGATTTCTTTAGTAATGATTCAGCATTGGTAAAACGGATGTACAGAATTCCAGTTTGTAAATTTCCTTTGAAGAAAACATTAAAAAAAACAGGAAAAAAAGACCACCAATAATCGGGGAAAATTCCCGTTGAACAGCAAGGTGATTAACCATTTTTGTGAAAAATATCCTCCTATAAGCTGAAAGCCCAATCTACTATTTTATTATCCTTTACTATCAGGCTAATCCCTTTATTTACAAATATTCACAATCGATTAATAAATATTCACTATAATCAACGTCGTGGTTAAGAAATTCAATCCGAGAGGGGAAGAGAATCATGACGAATGAGAGATCTTTGGACGAATTAGTGAGAAAGTTTACCCAAGAAAATTTGAACAAGAATGTTGACCGCCGCAGCTTCCTGCAAGGTGCAGGAAAGGTTGCAGGATTGTCTCTGGGACTGGCTATCGCTAATTCAATGGGTGGATTTAAGGTAGAGGCTGCTCCGGTATTCAAGGAATATCCTTTTACGCTTGGTGTCGCCTCTGGTGATCCGTTATCTGACAGTGTTGTATTGTGGACAAGACTGGCTCCGGATCCGTTAAATGGCGGGGGAATGTCGTCTCATATCGTTCCGGTCCAATGGGAACTCGCGACCGATGAAAACTTTCGCAACATCATTCAACGGGGAACAGAACATGCCTCACCAAACCTTGCACACTCTGTCCACGTTGAAGTAAGCGGTCTGAAGGCGAATACCGTATATTATTACCGTTTCAAGAGCGGAAATGAACTTAGCCCTGTTGGAAGAACAAAAACCCTTCCGGCGCCTGGCGCCAGCGTAGCTAGCATGACGTTTGCTTTTGCTTCCTGCCAGCAGTTTGAGCACGGCTATTATACGGCGTACAAGCATATGGCAAAAGAGGATCTTGATCTAGTGTTCCATCTCGGAGATTACATATATGAATACGGTACAAACGAATATCTATCGCCAACAGGCAATGTGCGTGCACATCATGGCGATGAAATCATTACGATTGAAGATTATCGCAACCGCTATGCCCAGTATCGTTCAGATGAATATCTTAGGGCTGCACACGCTTCTTTCCCGTGGATTGTGACTTGGGATGACCATGAAGTAGAGAACAACTACGCCAATGTTATTCCTGAAAAAAACCAATCTGTTGAAGAATTTATCAAGCGCCGTGCCGCTGCTTACCAGGCCTATTACGAGCATATGCCGCTGCGCAAGTCTTCATTGCCTCACGATGGCGGCATGCAATTATACCGCGATTTTAGGTATGGTGATTTGGCAAATTTCTATGTTCTTGACACTCGTCAGTACCGTGATGATCAAGCAAATGGCGATGGATCGAAAGCACATACAGCGGAATCCCTGGATCCAAACCGGACTCTTCTTGGACCAGAGCAGGAAAAATGGCTGCTCGATAATCTGGGAAACTCGAAATCTCAATGGAATGTCCTTGCCCAGCAGATTTTCTTTGCAGAGCGTAAATCAGGATCCAGCACAGCACCAAAATTCAGCATGGATTCCTGGGACGGTTATCCGGCCGCACGTCAGCATATTACCAACTTTGTTGCCAGCAGAGACATCAACAACATAATTGTTCTAACTGGAGATGTCCATGCAAGTTGGGCTTCGAACCTGACGACTGATTACAACAATCCGGAGGCCCCCATTTTGGGAGCGGAGTTTGTCGGAACCTCAATCACATCAGGAGGGGACGGCTCAGATGTGCGTGCAGATACAGCGAAAACTTTATTGAACAACCCGCACATCAAATTCTTTAATAATTACCGCGGTTACGTTCGCTGCCAGGTCACTCCGGAACAATGGCGTGCCGATTATCGTGTTGTTCCATTCGTGACCAATCCTGGAGCTGATATCTCCACAAGAGCATCATTTGTTTTTCAAAAAGATCAGCAAGGTCTGAAGGAAGTAGCTACTACTACGGTGCCTATGGGTGTCCAAATGTCTAGTGAAGTGGAAGAAGACCGCCATCGTGCCCATGACCGCGCGCATCAGAAGCAAATGGAGAAAAAACGCAAACGCGAAGCAGTTTCTAATTAAACTTAAGCAGAACATGAAGGAACAGGGGAAATGGCAGAAAGAACGCTGCAATACCAACTGACTGCCATTTTCTTAAAAAAGGGAGATGAACCTAAATGCTTTCCAATATTGGTATTCCAGGGTTAATTTTAGTACTCGTTATCGCTCTTATTATTTTCGGACCTTCCAAGCTGCCGGAAATCGGCCGTGCGTTTGGCCGTACATTAACCGAATTTAAAAGTGCTGCAAAGGAATTAGTATCTGATGATAATAAAGAGGAAGCGAAAAGACCTGAGCTAACCGCTGTGAAAAAGGAAAATTAATAGAAAGAGAGCTGGCGGCGCCGCCCGTCCGCTCTCTTTCTTTGGCTAATATGAAAGTATAAATTTTGACTTTGAGAATTGTCCAGTTCCAACGCCCTAGCGGCTAGTGTCCTTCGCTCTCCACCCTACGATAAGTCAACATCGAACGCTTGAGCTCTTCGTATTTCCTTTATCCCGGTTGGAGAGCTCCAGGCGATACGCCGCTGACCAGGGCGCTTGCGCTTTTCTTATAAAAAAGGAGGCTTCTGGAATGAAAAATAAAGAGCAGAATCTGGCTGATCATTTAGAGGAGCTTCGCCAGCGAATCATTTTGACGTTACTGGCATTTATTGCTTTTCTAATCATCAGTTTTATTTTTGTCCAAGATATTTATCAGTGGCTCATAAGGGGTCTTAATGGAAAACTGGCCATCCTTGGTCCAAGTGATATCCTTTGGGTTTACATGATGATTGCTGCAGTATTTGCAATCACGGCAACTATTCCGGTCGCTGCTTACCAGACTTGGCGCTTTGTAGCACCGGCGCTGAATCCTGAAGAAAGTAAGGTTACTTTAAGGTTTATTCCAGGACTATTCCTGTTGTTTATTTTAGGGATTTCATTTGGATATTTCGTACTGTTTCCAATTGTGCTGGGGTTTTTAACCACTCTGTCAGCAGGGCAATTTGAAACGATGTTTACGGCTGAAAAATATTTTAGGTTCATGATTAACCTTACACTGCCGTTTGGGTTTCTGTTTGAAATGCCGCTCATTGTCATGTTTTTAACGAGACTGGGGATTCTTAATCCAATTAGGCTGGCCAAGGCGAGGAGGATTTCCTATTTTTTTCTGATTGTTATATCCGTTCTAATCACTCCCCCGGATTTAATTTCCGATGTTCTGGTGATCGTGCCATTGCTTGTGCTTTATGAAGTAAGTGTATCTCTCTCCAGGATTGTTTACAGAAAAAAATTGCTGCAGGAAGCAGCTTTGGAGAACCACGGCGTGACAGAGAGTGGCCACTCCTACTCATGATGATGGCTTCAACTGGAGCAATTTGAAGAGCTTGTCCGTGACCTAAATTCTGCTGCCATTTCATCTTTAGGACGAGCTTCCAAGATTGTTGTTACAAAAGTAAATACAACAATCATTGATGGTAATGGCGCAACAGAGGACATTCAAGTACGTATTAACCAAATCTGTATTTAAATAGAAGAAACCACTTCCTGTAAAAATTTAGGGAATGTTTTTTGTGTTGTTAAAATTCGCATATCAAGACTTTGGGAATGACAGACGTTTTAAGAACACGATTAAAACGGATATCAAGAATAATAAAATTTGATTGGTGGAAATCCTGCTAAGTTAGTGGTTAATAAGCTCTACCTAGTTAGTAAGGCAGTGCTTTATATATCATGTCCTTCTATCTAGTTTAATTTACCTAATTTTCCTTATTTACGGAAAATTAATACAATATTAATTTTCCGCACATAATCACTGCTTATAATTCAAATTGTTAAATAGTTTACTAGGAGGCATAAAAGATGGGATCTAAAATGAAAAGGAAGGCAATTCCGCTACTTGCCACAACGTTTCTTGCCACAACTGCTTTTACAACTCAAACTTTTATCAATGATGGTAATAATCAAAAAGCAGCAGCAAATGAATCTTCAAAGGAAGAATCAAAACAAAAGAATGCAAGCTGGCTTGCAGGTGACCACCACGTACATAGTGAGTGGAGTGTTGGCTGGGACAACTCTACAAATCCTCCAACACCAATCCGAGGTGGAGATGCCATTTATCCAATTGTGAAAAATGCGGAAAAAGCAAAAGAGTACGGACTTGATTGGATGATGACAACAGATCATGGGGGGCCTAATCATTCCAGGGTTAACTTAGAACAAGCTTATCCTGAATTATTAAAATCCCGTGAAGCTGTTCCTGAAGTTCTTCAATTCTACGGGATGGAGTTTGACACACCTGCTGCTGACCATAGTACATTAATGATTCCGAAAGTCGATAATGAATCACAAATTCTTTACGATATTGAAAGCAAATTTAATAAGCGCGAACCTTATCCAAATGACGGCAGCAGAGATACTGAGTCTACAATGATCGAAGCACTTAACTATATGAAACAATTGGACGATGACGAGCAGCCGATTCATATTGCCCATCACCCTTCACGTTCAGCAACAGGTGATGGTGTGTGGGGACAAGATACACCACAGGAGTTCCGTAATTGGAATGATATCGCACCTAATATCTCGATTGGGATGGAAGGAGCTCCTGGTCACCAGGCTAATGCTATAAATAAAGATGGTTCTCAAGACCCTAATGGCGCTCGTGGATCATATGGTAACTACCCAACAATGGGTGGATTTGACCAAATGGCGGCAAAGGTTGGTGGACTATGGGATTCTATGCTTGGTGAAGGAAGACATTGGTGGATTACAGCTACCTCTGACTCACATGTTAACTGGCGTGATGGCGGCGGCGACTTCTGGCCCGGTGAATATTCTAAAACCTATGTAAATGCAGAGAAAGACTACGATGATATTATGGAGAGCATTCGTAAAGGGAATGTTTTCGTTACAACCGGTGATTTAATTTCTGAGCTGGATGTGAAAGTTCAAGCTGGAGGCAAATCACCTTGGTTTGCGAAATCGAAAGGAAACTCAGCTACAAGTGGTGAAACTCTTACATTGCCAGGAAAATCTAAGGATGTAACGGTAACGATTCGTATGAAAGATCCAAACGCTGCAAATTCCAATGGAGATACACCAAAGGTTGACCATGTAGACTTAATTATGGGAGAAGTTACTGGAAAAGTTGAAGATCGTTCAACAGCAACAAACTCGACAACGAAAGTCGTTAAAACGTTTACCAAAAAAGATTGGAAACAAGATGGTGAATACATTGAGATTACTCATACGTTAAAAAATGTGGATGAAGACAGTTATATCCGCTTACGTGGGACAAATACTCAACAAACAGAACCGAAAATTGACCCGCGTGGCGAAGATCCATGGACTGACCTTTGGTTCTACTCTAACCCAGTATTTATCAAGACTGCAAAGTAAGTCTTTCAAATTAATAGGGCGGGGAGATTTAAGTCTCCTCGTTTTTCATTATTTTTTCAACAACAAGAAAGTAACAAATGAAAAATGGAGTGAATTCTATGAAAAAGCTTTTTTTATTAATGATGCTTATCATTTCGATAACCTCTATACAATCTCCCTCTGCATATGCCCATACCAATAACAGTGAAGGGTATTCCCTTATTGAAGTAAATGGGAATAATCTCGATTATGAACTAAAGCTTGATCTTACAGAATTAGGCCATTTAATGAATAAAGAAATGACTGAAAAGCAATATTTTGACACGAAAGCGGTTCAAGATTATATCAATTCTCATATTGAGCTTTATGTAGATAGTGTAAAGGTGGAGGGCACTATAGAGAAATCGGACGTTGAAATGATAAATGACCGTCAGTTTGCAGTGATTAACCTGAATTACGAGCTAGAACAAAAACCTCAAAAATTAATTTTAGATTATAATATGTTCTTAGATGATTCTGATCCAAGTCATGCCAATTATGCAACAATTAAATTAGATGGAAAACAACAAGAGGCGATTCTTACGTACGAATCAAGAGAGCTTGAAATTGGAGAAACTTCTTTTTTTCAAGCCACTACACAGTTTCTAATGCTTGGTTTAGAGCATATTTTCACAGGTTATGATCATATTCTGTTTGTCATTAGCTTATTATTTGGAGCAAAGACTATTAAAAATATTCTGGCCCTGGTCACTGCCTTTACAATAGCGCATAGTATTACGTTAGTCCTGGCCACTTTAGAGATTGTGCAGTTACCTGGCAGGTTTGTAGAATCAGCTATTGCCTTGAGCATTATTTACGTAGCACTTATAAATATTTTTAATCCTGAGTCGAAACATCAATCCTGGCTTGCCTTCGGTTTTGGGCTTATCCACGGATTCGGCTTTGCAGGAATTCTATCGGAAATGCGATTGGAAGGAAGTCACTTAGCCATCTCACTATTATCTTTCAATATCGGTATTGAAATCGGACAACTGATCATTGTTTCATTAGTATTTCCTATCCTACTTTGGTTAAGGAGATTAACATTCAAACCTGTAAAATGGATAATTCCTGGAACTTCAGTAGCTATTTTGGCATTTGGTCTAGTGTGGTTTATTGAAAGAGCTTTTTAACGAAGCTACCACTCGTTAACATAAACAATCCCCAAAGCCACTTTAGATTTTCTAGTGGTTTTGGGGAGTTTCTTTTTCACCGAGAATCTCAATGCTAAAAATAAGAACAGTTAAGTAAAGCCTTGATACACTGAGCCTTTTGCATACAGCGTTAAAGGTATTACACACTCTTACCTTACGGGCGGCATGATGTAATTTAACTACTAGTTAAGTTCATAATCGGATGAAGCTAATCACATAAATGACTTTTTCAAAAAAAGACTACTTCTTGAAAATAGGAGGTAGTCTTTCTTGTCTTTTCTCAGCACTTCACAGAGCCAGAGCGGAAGTAAGTTAAAAAACAACAGCATGATAACGGAGCCTTATGAAAAGATAAAAAGATTAAATTTTCAATAAATTGTTTGACTTACAATATTTTCCCATTATATAATACACATATAGAATAACAATTACCGATTAACGGTAAAAGGAGGATATTCATGTTTAGTCTACCGACAGTTCAATTTACTGATGAGCAAGAACAGTTTCGTTTAGAAGTACGAGCGTTTTTACAAGAGCATTTAGCTAAAGGGACATTTAAAACAAAATGTGATTCATGGTTAAGTGGTAGTGATCCTGCCTTTTCAAAGTTGATTGGAGAACAGGGATGGATCGGGTTAACATGGCCTAAAAAATACGGTGGTCAGGAACGCAGTACAATTGACCGTTACATTTTAACAGAGGAGTTTTTAGCTGTTGGTGCTCCTGTAGCGGCACACTGGTTTGCCGATCGACAAACAGGACCGCTTTTAATGCGCTTTGGTACAGAGGAGCAGCGTGAGTTTTTCTTACCGAAAATTGTTAAAGGGGAATGCTATTTTGGTATTGGTTTAAGTGAGCCGAACAGCGGATCGGATTTAGCATCTGTTAAAACACGTGCTGAAAAGGTAGAGGGCGGCTGGATTATAAATGGTTCGAAAACGTGGACGAGCAACGCGCATGATGCACACTATGCGGTGACGCTTATACGCACTGAGCCACTTGGTGAGAAAAAGCATGAGGGGTTAAGTCAGTTAATTATCGATTTACATGCAGAGGGAGTTACGATTGTACCGATTAAGTATTTAACGGGCGAGCATCATTTTAACGAAGTATTTTTTGATAACGTTTTTGTTCCCGATAATATGGTTGTAGGTACTCTTGGAAATGGATGGAAACAAGGGTTGGCTGAACTAGCATTTGAACGAAGTGGCCCAGAGCGTATTTTAAGTACGTTCCCATTACTTGATGAGTTAATCGCCGAGCTGAAAAGACAAGGTGATGCAGTCGGTATGAAGGAGGCGGCAAAAGTACTTTCTCGCCTATGGGGACTGCGTAATTTATCTATCGGGGTTGCGAAGGTCCTTGAAGAGGGTGGAGAAGTCGCCATTCCTGCAGCGCTTGTTAAAAGTATAGGTACGAAGTTTGAGCAAAGCATTCCTGAGATTACACGCTTACTCGTGCGTACATATCCACGTCTTGAAGCTGAACGCAGAATTGACCGTTTTATGGCTGAGTCAACATTACACGCACCAGGCTTTACAATTCGCGGTGGTACATCAGAAGTGCTATATGGCATGGTAGCGAAAGGGGTTGTTGGACAATGAGCGAAATGAAAGAAATGATTGTAAACGTTGTCGAGAAGATTTTTAAAGATAAAGTGGACAAGGAAAAAGTGGATGTAGTAGAAGAGGGAAAATGGGCTGAGGATGTCTGGCAAGTTCTTCAGGATAATGAAATGCTGGCGGTAGCTGTATCTGAAGAAAACGGAGGTGCAGGTGGTGATTTAGACGATTTGCTAAATTTATATCGTTTAATTGGGAAATATGCTGTACCAATTCCGTTTGTAGAAACGACATTTGCCAACGTTCTATTAGAAAAAACTGGGCTTAACGTTACTCAGGAAAAAGCCACTTATGCGGTTGAAGAACAACTGAACGTATCCATTGACAATGGAACAGTATCAGGAACGATCGTTAATGTTCCATGGGCAAGGTATGTCGATGAATTAGTCGTTGTTGCTACTGGTACATCGGGACTTGAACTTGTTCAAGTATCACTGAAAGATGCAGCTATTTCTCCGAATATGAATCTAGCATGCGAACCGCGTGATACCGTGACATTAGTCCATGCACCTGTCCAGCAACAAACAAAGATTACAAATGAGCAGTTAGAGTACTTTATTGCCCTTGAATCTGCTGCAAAATCGGCTGCGATGTCTGGTGCGATTGACAAGGCCTATGAGTTAACCGTGCGTTATACAAAAGAGCGTGAACAGTTTGGTCGTCCTATTCATCGCTTCCAATTAGTACAGCAACATTTAGCAAACTTAGCAGGAGAGGCTGTTATTACAAGCTCAGCAATAGATAATATGATTGCTTCTATTACTCGAAAATGTTTACAAAATGAAGTGGCTTATACGCGAATTCGTATAGAGGAAGCAGCAAAAATCGTTGCAACATCTGCACACCAAGTACATGCTGCCATCGGTGTAACACATGAACATAGCTTACATCAATATACTCGCAGACTTTGGTCTTGGCGTGAAGAAGGTGCAGGCGAGGCTTATTGGACGAAGCAGCTGGCGAATCGTTTAATGGAAGTAAAAGACGATAATTTATGGGGATATTTAACAAGAACAGAAAAAGTCTTTCAATTATAAGGAGGGAAATAGAATGGCTGATTTATTATTTGAAGTAAAGGACCACATTGCAACGATTACGTTAAATCGACCTAATCAGATGAATGCATTTAGTGAAGAAATGATCTTAAACTGGATTCGTGCCCTTGAAACAGTCCGAGATTCCGATGATATTCGCGCTGTCATTGTCAAAGGGAATGGTAAAGCATTTTGTGCAGGCGGCGACGTAAAGGCGATGACTTCTGGTAAAGGATTTTTTGAAAGCGAAACAGATATTACTTCTACAGGTTTAGCACGTAAAAACTCCTTATGGAAACGCGTACAACGCATCCCGCTTTTACTAGAGGAAATTGATAAGCCGGTGATTGCCCAAGTGAACGGTTTTGCATTTGGAGCAGGGCTTGATATGGCCTTAATGTGTGATATTCGAATTGTCGCTGAATCAGCTAAGTTTTCTGAAAGTTACATTAATGTAGGGATTGTACCAGGAGATGGCGGGGCCTATTATTTACCGAAGCTTGTTGGGATTGATCAAGCGCTTGATATGCTTTGGACAGCACGTGTCTTAACGGCAGCAGAAGCGAAGGAAAAAGGCCTTGTTACGTTTGTTGTTCCAGATCACGAATTAGAGCAATTCACATTAGACTATGTAACGAAGCTAGCAAATGGACCGACAACAACGCTTCAGTTTATTAAGCGTGCCGTGTATCAAAGTCAAAAGATGGATTTACGATCATCCCTTGATTATATTTCATCTGCAATGGCGATTGTAACTGAGTTAGATGATTATAAAGAAGGCGTGGCTGCAGTTGTAGAGAAACGCAAAGCTGTTTTTAAGTAGGACTCTCTATTACAGAACGTTGTTGATGTTTGGCTCCTGCTTGTATGAGACCGCGGTTTCATACAAGCAGGAGCCCCCAATCGTATAATCCATAATATTGTTTAATAAAGTCTTAAGTAAAGGCAAGGACAGCGTTCGTATAAATTTACCCTAGCTGTAGTTGGCGTTGTCTATGCTGGGCAGTTCTTATGGAAAGTGAAAGATATTCCAATTGGAATAAAAGGTGAGAAAGTGAATACCTCAGGACAATTAACAGTACAGGAAAATAATCGATAAGGGTGAAAGTGATGATACAACCACTGGAAAATATTCGAGTACTAGATTTATCCCGTGTATATGCAGCTCCTGCAGGTTCCATGATACTAGGGGATTTAGGGGCCGAGGTGATTCGGATTGAACATCCGGAAGGCTCTGATAGTATGCGTGATTGGGGTCCTTTTATTGAAGGGCAAAGCACCTATTATTTATGCGCCAATCGCAATAAAAAATCAATTACGCTAGATTTAAAGACAGAGAGTGGGCGCACTGAATTTAAAGAACTTGTTAAGGACGCAGATATTGTTCTTGAAAATTTTAAAACAGGTGATATGAAGAAGATGGGGCTTGATTATGATGTGTTGAAGGAAATCAATCCGCGTCTTATTCATTGTGCGGTAACGGGCTTTGGACAAACAGGGCCGCTTGCCTATGAGCCAGGCTTCGATCCTGTCGTACAGGCGATGAGTGGTTTAATGGATGTAACAGGTCCAATTGATGGAGAGCCGACCAAAGTGGGTATTCCGATTGCAGATATTTTAACATCACATTATGTAGCTATTAGTGTACTAAGTGCATTACGCATGCGTGATTTAACGAATCAAGGGCAATTTATTGATCTTGCGCTGCTTGATGTACAGATTAGTAGTCTTGCTAATGTGGCTAGTGCTTATTTGAATGCAGGGATGGTATCGAAGCGCTTAGGTAATAGCCATAATAATGTGGCACCTTATCAAGTATTTCAATGCGCAGATGGTCCTCTGATGGTATGCGCAGGCAATGATCGTCAGTTCGAAAAGCTTTGTGTGATGCTGGGTCATGAAGAGTGGATAAATGATCCACGTTATAAATCAAATACAAGCCGTAAAGAAAATGAAGAAGAACTCGTTAGACAAATTAGCGACATTATGGTAACACGAACACGTGAAGATTGGGTTGAGAAGCTGCGACACTATAAGATTCCAGGAGGATGTGTGAATACAATTGAAGAAGCGTTGACCCAGCCACAGGTCATAGCACGTGATTTAATTGGTGAAATAGAGCACCCGCAGTATGGGAAGGTGAAGTTTGTCAAAAATCCAATGCAGCGCTCGGGACTAAATATAGCTTATCAGGGTGCACCGCCAATTTTAGGAGAGCACACAGATCAGCTCCTTTTGTCCAAAAGGGCATAAAGAGAAAACCTCCATCAATAGGCCCCTCTCCTAGGTGAGAGGAGGCCTCAACGCTCATTAACAGTGGGATAAATTATATTCCCCCATTCTCCGCTGTTTTTGGTACGATAAAGGGAGAATTGCTTTATTAAATGAGGTGATGAGATGGATCAGGAGACTTTCAATAAAAACTATACAATGCAGTCACTTCACAAGGCCATTAAGGTATTAAAGGCATTTACACGGGAGGAACCTCGTCTTTCGCTAACAGAGTTAAATAAAAAGACAGGCATTAGCATTTCAAGTTTGCAACGATTTGTTTCCACGCTAGTATACGAAGGGTTTTTACATAAGGATGAGCGTACAAAACAATATCAGTTAGGCCTATCGCTTATGTATTTAGGTCGACTTGTTGAAGAAGAGTCAAGTATAGTGACAGCCGCTGAGTCAATTTTAAAGGCATTAAATGAAGAAATTGGTGAAAGTGTGTCATTGAGTGTTGTGGACGGTGATGAACGACGTTGTATTTACAATTTGGCGAGCAAGTATCCGTTGGCAGCCAAAGCCTATGTTGGGGATACAGCACCTTTATATGCAGGTGCTTCAGCCAAAGTTTTACTTGCATTTTTACCAAAGGAGCAGTTCGAGCAATATATGGCTAGTGTCGTCTTTAACCCGATTACGGAAAATACGCTTCTGTCGAAGGAGGCGTTAGAAGATAGTCTGGAGGTTATCAAACAGCAGGGTTTTGCAATTAGTTACAGTGAGCGGGTTAAGGGTGCACATTCAGTTGCTGCGCCAATTTTAACACCTACAGGTCATGCTATTGCATCGGTGACCATCGTTATTCCGGATGTACGTTATAAAGATTTTGAAGAGCAACATTTAATTTCGCTTGTAACGAGTGCTGCGCGTACAATCGAGGAACAATTGTACTAAAGTGTGTCAAGTGATGTCGAATTTCAAATTTGCAGAGTGTTCGATTGAAGAAGTGATTCAGGAATGAGGAGGAAAAGTTGTCCCCACTTTCTCTTCCATTAACTCGACAAAAGAAATTATTTTGTTCATTAAAAAAGCCCTTTCAAAGTCTCAACTTAATGAAAGGGCTTTTTCGTCATACTTAAGCTGCTTTTGTTAATAATTCTCGATCTTTTTTTCGTGCATCCAGTAATAAAGTGGAATACTACATACAATTAATTTGTGCGGTACCTTGTGTAAATAGTACGATAAATCCCAGCAAGTATGGGTCTGCTCCTAAATCTATACCATATAAAAGTCAACAATATTGTTTAGCATAGCTTATTTTTAAAGTACTGTTTCTTCTCGTTTATTCCATCTCGCATAGTTAAGTTTCTTTACTTTGTAGAAATCTTCAATTTTAAAATATCGGTCTAAACTTAAAATCAAAGCATCTTTCTTAAAGAATAACAATCCAAACGCAGATGTATAGAGCGTTAAGCTAATCCAATTCATATTGCCAGAAAGGATGAAATTAATTTGCATGAATAGGCAAATAAAAATAGCAGGTAATGTCATAAATCCAACTATTAGGCATATGCCCATAATTATTTGGATAATGGGTATTGTGTAATTGAAAAATGGAACATGATGTAATGCTATCCCATCAATGAAGAGTTTATAAAATTCTGGAACGTTCGGTTTATCCAATGCTTTTGTCAAATATTCTGTGAGGAACACAGTAGGTTGGTCGTACCATGATGCTTCCCCTGTTTTACCTGTCATTTTGGTTAATCCGGCTGAAAACCATCCCACCCCAAATAATATCCTCATGAGCACAACTAGAGATTTAAATAAAATAGTATTGATTGATCTCTTCATACCGTTACCTCTTAATAAATTAATTTTTTAATGTCCACATTGAATTTCTGCTTTAAAGCTATATATTAAATATCCATTAATAATTAGACGCTTCTTTAGATTCTCCATACTTGAATTTCCATTTAAATGTCATAGGTTCGTAGAAACCTTTAACATCTTCAGCGTGTCGAGCTAAATCAGGTGCACTGATTTTATAAGTTAATTCGTAATTGCCTGATTGCGGAATATGAACATTTGAGGCATAATGCGGATCGCCTGCCACCATTGGATAAAGCTGTCCTTTTTCTATCACTTTATTTGTATCTAGATTGCGAATTTCATAATTAATTGTTAGATATGGAATCCATTCACCTTCATGAAATCCAAAACTATTATCCTTCGTTGCATGAATGTCTGCTTCTAAATGAATGTTTCCTTCTTTTCCTCCATGTTCAACTGGTGCTACTTCAACTGAATGGGGCATATAAACAGCATGAATCTCCATTCCGTTTTTATCAATCTCGCCAATTGTTACATCTTCTCCAGCTTCTTCATGTTTTTCATCGTTTTCAGAAACCTTATCTTTCTGATTGGTACACGCAGCCGATAATACTAGAATTGCTAATGATACTAAAAGCAATAATAATTTTTTCATAAAATTACCTCCATATATGGATTCAAGGGTGTTTTAATCATTGCATTCCTGATGGTCCATGCCTTTTAAGTATTTTTTCATCAAGACCATCCTGTTGTATCTATAGATGTTCTTTCAGTTACTAACTATTTCTATTCACATCGTATATTCCTCCTAAATAGTATTGGAAACCAAAAAACATTAATGATAATCATTATCGATTGTTGTTGTTATGCTACAAAAAAAAAATTAAAAACCTTTTAAAAAAAAATTAAAAAAAATTAATTTTTCATCCTGCTGTTTCGGAATGTCTTCAAGATGGTAACTATTATCGGATTGACCATTCATATTAATCTAGGATATATTTGTAGAAAATTCAGATAATGATTATCATTATTAGATTGTAAAAACAGTTTTGCTGGAGGAAATAGTATGCGATTGCTATTGGTTGAAGATGAGATAAAAGTAGCTCGCTTTATATCACAAGGGTTAAAAGAGCACTATTATGTAATAGATGTAGCGAACGATGGTGAAACGGCCTATGAGCTGGCTTATGCTGAAGATTATGATTTATTAATTGTCGATCTGATGATTCCAAAGAAAAACGGGGCTCAGTTAATCGAGGAATTGAGAGTGAATGGAATAAATGTTCCTATTCTTATTCTCAGTGCCAAAGATTCGGTGACTGATAAGGTAGAGGGGCTCGATTTAGGAGCGGACGATTATATGACAAAGCCTTTTGCCTTTACGGAATTATTGGCACGCGTACGTAGTCTGTTAAGGAGAAAACAAGAAAAGGCATCACCTCTTTTACAAATAGCAGATTTGAAGTTGAATCCCTCCACGAGAGAAGTGACTCGAGGAGAGCTACCTATCTTTCTTTCCAATAAGGAATATGCGATTTTGGAATTTATGATGAGAAATGCTGGTAAAATTTTACCTCGAACTTTGATTTTAGAACATGTATGGATGGATGCTTACACTATAGGAACGAACGTAGTTGATGTTTATATTAATCACTTAAGGAATAAAATCGATAAAAACTTTGATTTAAAGCTCCTACATACGGTTTATAGTGTAGGCTATTTAATCAAAGAAGAAGGATAGACCTCATGAAATTTTTAAAAAGTATCGGATGGAGAATGACAATTTGGCATTCGATGATGTTTATGATTGGTTTATTCCTATTTAGTGGATTCTTGTATTTTACATTTTCAGATATGTTGATTAAAAAAGTTGATTCGATGCTGGCCAGAGAGCTTAGTTTAATTACTTATTGTTTAGAGAAAAAGGATTCGTTTTCTGAAATTGAACAACACATAAATGGATTGCCAAGTTTTGCAGGGGTTAATACAGAGGAAATATATTGGCAGGTTGAAAATGAAAAAGGTCAAATCATTGCGCAATCTCATAACTTGCATGGCAAACGAATCAAACGCTCAAATGTGTTAGAGAAGAAGGATGGGAATTTTTCAGTTTGGAATACCGAGTTCAATCATACACCGATCCGGGCAATGTCAGCGCCTATGAATTCTGAAGGGATAGTGAATTATCAAGTCACAGTGGCAACATACAGTAGAATATTGGAAGTATCCATTTTGAATTTAAAACACATTCTATTATTTCTTACCTTCGACTTTGTTGGGATTTCAATAGTCATGGGGTGGTTGATTTCGAAAAAAACGTTAAAGCCTATTCATCAAATTATTAACACTACTAATCAAATTACGGCAACAAATTTACATGAGCGGCTCCCTATTGAAGGGCCGAAAGATGAACTGCAGAGTTTATGTATAACTCTTAATCGTATGATCGATCGATTAGAATTCTCTTTCACTCAAATTCAACAGTTTACCTCCGATGTGTCTCATGAACTTCGGACTTCTTTAACAATAATACGAGGAGAATTGGATGTTGCTTTAAATAGAAGTAGATCAGAAGAGGAATACAAACGTGTCCTGCATTCCGTTTTAGAAGAGGTCATCTATTTATCTGATATGGTAGAAAAGTTTTTATATTTGTCGAGAGATAATTCAAATCAGATAAAGAGAAAACCAGTTGACGGGGTGTGCTTACTTGAATATGTAAGAAATCACTTATTATCAATGGTCAGTAAAAAACAAATTAAGTTGAGTATTCAAACACCCGAACCATTCACTCTTTACGGAGATGAAGATCTCTTGCGAAGATTGTTTATTAATTTGATGGAGAATGCAGTTAAGTACACCCCAGCAGGTGGAAGGGTGGAAATCCAGGCATGCAATAAAAAAGATTTAATTTATATTGAAGTCATTGATTATGGAATCGGTATTCCACCGGAACACGTACCTTTTATCTTTCAGCGATTTTATCGGGTGAACGATTCCCGATCAAGAAGTCAAGGAGGAACAGGATTGGGATTATCTTTATGTAAATGGATCGTAGAAGCTCACCAAGGGACGATTGAGGTTCGTAGCAAGCCTCAGAAAGGAACTAGAGTGATTGTAAAATTGCATGCTAGTTGAGGTACTTATAATTTAACCAACGATTTCGTTTTTCTAGTTGGCAAAATCAATGGTACTAAGTGCTAGCACAATGCTCGTCAAAGAAGCCAACCTCAGAGCATCTATGGCATATCGTAATATTTAATCAAACGATTGATTAAATGAAAAAATTAAGCCGAAATAAGCAATCATTAATCAAACATTAAAACAGGCATAAACGTCAATTAGTACGTGCATGCCTGTTTTTTTGTTTTTTACTGATCCTCAATGACAATATAAGTAGCTTTAATTGGCCCATGTACGCCAACTACTGGAATCATTTCAATATCCGCAGAGTTGCTTGGTCCTGTGATGAAATTGATGCATGAAGCGATTTTTTCGCCGCTTTGAATTTTTCCCCGAATCCATCTTGCTGCTTGTGTCATGCGTGGAACAATTGTACTTTTGGGAATTAAAATAATCGACTTTTTAGGTAAAAAGCTGATTGTTCTTCCTCTGTCTTTGTTGCTAAATAGTACAGCTGTTCCTGATTCAGCTAATGTGATTTCGCTAATGGTGATACCGACGTTTGCTTTTTCCGCTTGTCAGATGTTTTCTTCTGGCTGTTCATAGTTCCACACATACACATTGATGCCTGCTTGTGGATTATACCGTTCATTATTATTGGCCTCCTTTTGGATGATTTTTGAACCAGTCACGGAAATTCCCTTTGTTTGGAGCTGGGAAATCCCTTGCTTCTGTCCAAGCTTTTAATGGACCTGGGCCGTTTGAGATTTTATTATCTTTTATAAATGGTGACATTACTGGTGATGCCATTTTTTGGCCATATTATATAAGGTTGGGGAAGAGGCACCCAAACCGAACGCTTTCATTAGGTAGCTCAGTAAAGCGAGGAGATCATTTACTGATTACGGAGGCAATGAAGATGGAAACGACAGTAAAGGCGCCAAAAGATGGTATTGTGAAGGAAGTATACGCGCAAGCAGGCGACGCTATTTCGACGGGTGATTTATTGATTGACTTAGAATAATATTTTAGGTTCCATCTCAAATGTTGGGGTTCTGTGAATTCATGGAACATTAGATGAGCGGCATGCGGTGGTTGCATGAGCGATTAACTAGTCTTATACTAGCTCGACGATATAGACCAGACCTCTTATCCATTTTCAAATTGGTAAGAGGTTTTTTGTATTCTTCGATCTATGTGAGTTTTTTCTTTTATTTATTGAAAACTTCATTACATCAATTAAAGTTTATAACGCTTTCAAGAAATACCAAACCATATTTGTAAAGGTATTCACTTGTGCTTCTAGAGGAGTTTTCATAAATGTTAGTTGAAATGGTTTTAGTAATGGTTGTAGGACACTTTTACGAATACGGTCTTGCTTTAACTCCGAGATAATTACAGTAAATAAATCTTGTTGTTCTTGAGTAAAAGTCGCTTCTTTTTCGATATGTTGTGCTAATTCCATTAGTTCTTCCACTGTGATAATACGTCGATCGACATTTGCGCGTAATAGATGAATGGCAGATTGATCAATTAACTTACTATTTTGTTCAATCATTTTTGCAATAATCAGCTCCATATAAGAAAGGATAACATCCACAACTTGATGAATGGAGCGAGGCATATTTGTAACGCGCATTGTAAACATTATATGTTGCATCATTCCGTAAAATAAGATGGTACATTCAAAGGAGTATTCCTCAATATGCTGTCCAAACACTTCTGTAAACCGCTTAGCTAACCATTCCATTTCATAAATGCGGTGGTGCATCACTAACTTTTTTAGTTCCTTTTCATTTGAGCTTAAAATGGCTTCAAATAGTGCATTTAAATTATATTCTTCATTCAATTGGATTAAAATCGAGATTTGTTCAATCAAAATTTGACGATCTTCTTCATCTTTCCCAATCTGCATTTCCATTCGAATTTGACTGGCATCATATCGTAATGCTTCTAAAATTTCGGCAATACAATCGTTTTTAGATGAAAAATAATTATAAAAAGTTCCTTTGGATATATTTGCTTGCTCAATAATTTCTTGTATAGATGTTTGTTGAATACCTTTTTCAACAAATAATCGTAATGCTACATTTGCTACATGTCTTTTACGGTTATTCATAATTCCTCCATCGAGCGTTTTATATACATTTAGTATAAAGTTGTTCGAGTTGAATCTCAATAATTTTAAACCATTAGTATAATATGCTTGAAAAAATTGTACTGAGGGTTTAAAATTCTCGAGTGAACAAAAAATTAAATAAAGAAATAGAGGGAAAGAAAATATGAATTCAATGGATCAAATGAAAAAGCCGTCGTATTTGATGATTGCCGTTTTATTCGTTGGTGCCTTTGTATCATTTCTAAATAACTCGTTATTAAACGTAGCACTGCCATCCATTATGGTAGATCTAGAAATTAAGGATTATGCAACAGTTCAATGGCTTGCTACAGGCTATATGCTTGTAAGTGGGATTTTAATCCCGGCTTCAGCATTTTTAATTACACGCTTTTCAAACCGTAGCTTATATATTACATCGATGGTGATTTTCACCTTAGGTACGGCAATGGCTGCTTTTGCACCAAACTTTGCAGTGTTATTGGCTGGACGTATGGTTCAAGCCGCAGGGTCTTCTGTTATGGGGCCGTTATTAATGAACGTAATGCTTATTAGCTTCCCGCGTGAAAAACGTGGTGCAGCAATGGGGATTTTCGGTTTAGTCATGATTAGTGCACCTGCAATTGGACCTACTTTATCAGGGTATATTGTAGAGCATCATGATTGGCGCGTACTATTTGAAATGATTTTACCGCTTGCTATTATTAGTCTACTATTATCGATTTGGAAGTTAGACAATGTAATGGAAACAAATAAAAACGCTAAAATCGACTATTTCTCGGTTATTTTATCTACAATTGGTTTTGGTGGTTTATTATATGGTTTCAGTTCAGCGAGCTCAGATGGTTGGACCGATACATTGGTAGTAACAACCTTAATTGTCGGTGCGGTTGCGTTAATCGTCTTCGTTATGCGTCAATTAAAGTTAGAGAATCCGTTATTAGATTTACGCGTATATAAATATCCAATGTTTACGTTAAGCTCGATTATCTCGATGGTTAATGCAGTGGCGATGTTCTCAGGGATGATCTTAACACCTGCTTATGTACAAAGTGTTCGTGGTATTTCACCGTTAGATTCAGGGTTAATGATGCTGCCGGGGGCCATTGTTATGGCGATTATGTCACCGATTACCGGGAAATTATTTGATAAAATGGGCCCTCGTCTATTAGCGCTAATAGGTTTAGGTATTACAGCGATTTCTACTTATTTATTAGCAGAGCTACAAATTGACTCATCATACACCTATATTATTATGATTTATACACTTCGTATGTTTGGGATGTCGATGGTCATGATGCCTATTATGACAAACGGTTTAAACCAATTACCGACACGTTTAAATCCGCATGGTACAGCGATAAACAACACGGCACAGCAAGTATCAGGTTCAATTGGTACAGCTATTTTAGTAACGATTATGAACCATGTAACAACAAATGAAGCGGAAAGTTTAATGGCTGGTGTTGACCCAGCTACAGCAACGGAGCAAGCAATGACGCTGCTAGGTCAACAAGCGTTATTAGCTGGTATTCAATATTCATTCTTAGTAGCGTTAGGCATGAACATTGTTGCGTTAATTTTAGCGTTCTTCTTAAAGAGAGTGGATGTTAGTGAAGAAGCGGTTCGTAAAATCGAAGAAAGTGAAACACCAGAACCGGCTACAAATTAAAGTATAATCACAAAGCCTCCAAGGCATGGAAGTATTTAAACTTTCCAACTTGGAGGCTTTGTTTATTTTATGAGATTCTATTTTTTATAGGGCTTTGTTAAACGATTCATTAAATATAAAGAAGGAACAAATCAACTATGAAACATATGGAGAAGGGCTAAAGGAATTGATTAAAGAGAAAGAAGAAGAAGAGATGAAAAAGAAATATGCTCATTAATTAAGCGCCCTTAAATGGGGCGCTTTTTGAATATTATAACATAAGATTATACTCTTTCATTTTCCGATAAAGCGTATTACGGCCAATATCCAATTGCTTAGCGGCACGACTAATATTCCCCTCTGTTTGTTCCAATACTTGTTGAATAAGAGCTATTTCATGTTCTCGCAAACTCATAATCTGTTGGCTTTTTGTTTGTTCTTTTTCTATTGGTTCAACTGAAGAGGGACAAAGGGAAAGAAGCAAGGATTTCGTAATACGACTCTCATTGGCTAGAAAAGCGGCCTGCTGTAATACATTTTGTAATTGTCGGAAGTTCCCTGCCCATTCATATTCGGTAATAAAGGCTTTGGCATCTTCGGTTAGTTCTATGTTTTCTTTTTTGAAGGGTAACTGAGATAAAATATGTTCGGCTAACAAAAGCAAATCTGTACGATTGCGTAGAGGGGGAAGCTTTAACGTAAATCCATTGAGACGAAAATATAAATCGGCACGAAAACGTCCCGCCTCTATTTCCTTTTGTAAGTCTTTATGAGTGGCCGCAATAATTCGTACATCAATAGGACGAGGATTCGTTCCTCCGATACGTGTGATACAACGCTCTTGCAGCACTCGAAGTAAGGCGGCTTGGGCAGTCAGGGGCATGTCCCCAATTTCATCTAAGAACAGAGTCCCGCCGTTTGCTGCTTCAAACTTACCTGCTTGTCCCTGGCTTTTGGCTCCTGTGAAGGCCCCTTTTTCATATCCAAATAACTCACTTTCTAATAAACTTTCGGGGATAGCGCTACAGTTAATGGCGATAAAGGGTTGATTGCTTCTGAGGCTCGCACCATGAATAGATTGAGCAAATAGCTCTTTCCCTGTGCCTGTTTCACCAGAAATCAGAAGGTTTATATCTATAATTGCTGCTCTTTTCGCAATGGCTATCATTTCATTCATTTTAGAGTCTTGGCTAATAATATCGGTAAAGTGATAACGATTCGTTAATGCAGTATTCTGTTGTTTTGTTTCTCCTCGTAAAAGCATGTAGGACTGATCACGATAATCACTAGTAAGAATGTGGGGAGTAAATACTTGATTGTTTAATAAAAATTTTTGCTCTGGCACTAAAGGATTCACTTCTACTAGAATGTTGGAAATCGGTTTACCAATCGCAGCTTGTTCTGAATAACCAATTGTGCGGGTTGCTGCCGTATTCACTCTTGTAATTGTGCCTTCTTTATTAACGGTAATAAGAGGGGCAGGGTGATGATTATAAATAAAATCAAGGTCTTTTGTGAAGTTTTTTGTTTGCCTTTGAGTATGAGCTAGTAACAGAGCTTGTTCAATACTATGAGCCGTTCTTTTGACCAAACCTAATGTGAGTGGATGATAGTTTTGTTGATAGCTGCTTAAATTTAAAATGCCGAGAAGTTGTCCTTTAGAATCAAGAATAGGAGCTGCGGCACAAGTAAGAAAGTGATTATTCTCCCAAAAATGCTGGCTTCCGTGAACAAGTACAGAGCTTTTTTCTACAATAGCTGTACCAATTGCATTGGTTCCCTTCGATTCTTCCAGCCAATTGGCTCCTTTTCTTAAAGCGACGTTATCAGCATGCCTAATAAAAGAAGGTTCTCCAACGGTATCGATGATATATCCTTCAGGTGTAGCGATTAATAGAAGAAATTCCGTCCCGCGAATGGAATCGTGCACATCCTCTAAAATAGAAGAGGAGTAATAAAGAAGCTCCTCATATTTATCGTAGTATTGGGTTAGTTCATATTCTCCAAGTATATGGTCTTTATCGATTGTTGTAGGGTCAAGTCCATTTGAATAACAACGTTTCCATGATTCTTGAATATGGTTAGGGACTATTCCTTTAGATGTGTTGAAATCGATAGACATAGAATGACACCTCGCAGTTTGTTTAATATTCCGGAAAAATCATCAAATATAAGAACTATTATAGCAGAATGGTAGAAAACTGTAGAATTTTTGTGCGTTGTTCTAAATTTATACATCTGTTCCAGGATGGTACATGAAGTTGTTCCATTATGGAACAGGTGTATATGTTTAAAAATGATGTGATGCGAAGATCAAAGGTCTTTAATTTTGGCATAGGACTTGCATATATAAATAGTTGTAAGCGATACCAACATAGTTAATTTAAGGGGGATCTTTTAGATGGAACAAACATTATCAATCAAGCCGCGTGTACAGGAGTTTTTAAAGGGAACGAAGAAGCTTTTGATTAATGGGGAATGGGTAGAAGCCGCTTCTGGCCAAACTTTTGAAACTCTTGATCCTTCTAATGGAAAAGTGTTGGCTGTAGTGAGTGAAGCAGGACCAGAAGATGTAGATAGAGCAGTAAAAGCTGCTCGTCAGGCTTTTGAAAACGGTCCATGGAGAAAGATGAGTGCTTCTGAACGCGGTCGTCTTATTTATAAATTAGCGGATTTAATGGAAGCGCACCAAGAAGAATTAGCGCAGTTAGAGACTTTAGATAATGGGAAGCCTATTAATGAAACAAGAAATGCGGATGTACCTCTTGCTATCGATCATATTCGTTATTATGCTGGCTGGACTACGAAAATTATGGGACAAACGATTCCAGTTGCAGGTAACTATTTTAACTATACACGTCATGAACCAGTTGGTGTAGTAGGACAAATTATTCCGTGGAATTTTCCTCTGCTTATGGCAACTTGGAAGTTAGGAGCAGCTCTTGCTACAGGATGTACAATTGTGTTAAAACCAGCAGAGCAAACACCGTTATCAGCTTTATATTTAGGTCAACTAGCACTTGAAGCTGGCATCCCAGCTGGAGTTCTTAATATTGTACCAGGTTTTGGAGAAACGGCTGGGGCACCGCTTGTCGATCATCCAGACGTAGATAAGATTGCGTTCACTGGTTCAACATCTGTCGGAAAAATGATTATGCGCCAAGCGGCAGGAACAGTTAAAAAGATTTCTCTTGAGCTAGGTGGAAAATCACCTAATATTATTTTACCGGATGCGGATATGAGTAAAGCGATACCTGGAGCTCTAATGGGTATTATGTTTAACCAAGGCCAAGTTTGCTGTGCCGGTTCACGTCTTTATATTCAAAAGAAATCTTATGATAATGTAGTTGCAGATTTAGCTGCCCATGCTAAAAACATTAAGCAGGGGGCGGGGATTAATCCTTCTACCCAAATAGGGCCATTAGTTTCTCAGGAGCAATTAGAGCGAGTAGGGAAATATATTGAATTAGGAAAGCAAGAAGGAGCAGAAGTTGTAGCGGGTGGTGTTTATGGTCAAGGAGAAGGCTATTTTGTTGAACCAACGATCTTTGCTGATGTGAATGATGAGATGACAATTGCGAAAGAAGAAATCTTTGGACCGGTTGTGTCTGCTATGCCATTTGAAGATTTAGACGATGTCATCCGTCGCGCAAACAACTCTGAATATGGCCTAGCAGCTGGTTTATGGACACAGGATGTGAAGAAGGCTCACTATGTGGCGAATCAATTAAAAGCAGGTACGGTATGGGTAAACTGTTATAACGTTTTTGATGCTGCCTCTCCTTTTGGAGGATATAAACAAAGTGGAATTGGCCGAGAAATGGGAAGCTATGCGCTTGATAATTATACGGAAGTGAAGAGTGTGTGGATTAACTTAAATTAATATCACCTTTTTATGATTTGGAGGTTTTTTAAAAATTCAAATGACGAGCTGGGTACGGCAAAAAGAAAGTAGTGAAACAGTTATATACGTAGTCAATGCATTTATCAAGGCTGGAATAGAAGATAACCAAATCATTGCGGTTACTCGAATGATGAAAGATAACTTTGGACTCAGTTCAGAAGATGAAACAGAAGAAGTAGTTAAGCGGTACTTAGTCTCACAGAAGTGTGTTTAAGGGAAAAGACGAGCCCTAGGAAAAAGAGGTGAAGATTACTCTTTTTCCTGGGGTTTTTTACTAATTAGTTGATTCTTTCAGTTGAAACATTTAATCAAACGTTTAATTAAATTTTGCGAATGTACTTATACAGAGGTAAATCAAGTAAAAGTACATTCGTCATGCAAGGTATTTTCATGGGTATTCTGCCTTTTGTCAAAAATATCTATTATAGAATGGACCGCGAATAAGGAATATCGATTCTATTATTCGCGGTCTATTCTATGTTTTAAAAATTAACAACATAAATTGAATGAGATAAGCTTAATAGAAAAATAAGATTGTATAGTTATAGCCAGACTGTATGGAGGATTATGTTTGGGGCTAGTCGAACTAGTTTAAGAGGGCAGGGGGGAGAATATGATGCAAGAACAAATACATCTGAAACTAGAAAAAGTGCTGAACAATATTGATCGAGTTATGAGTGGAAAAAGGGAAGTCGCTGAATTAAGTATAGTTGCTTTACTAGCAGGGGGGCACGTACTGTTTGAGGATGTGCCGGGTGTGGGAAAAACCGTACTCGTAAAGGCTCTTGCGAAATCGATTGGAGCAACGTTTAAGCGTATCCAGTTTACACCTGATTTGCTGCCATCTGATGTAACAGGTATTTCTATTTTTAATGCAAAGGAACAGGAATTTATTTTTCGTCCTGGGCCGATTATGGGACATATTATTTTAGCTGATGAAATTAATCGAACTTCACCGAAGACGCAATCAGCACTGCTAGAAGGAATGGAAGAAGCCAGTGTTACGATTGATGGAGAAACGAGGAAATTAGAGCAGCCATTCTTCGTAATGGCGACGCAAAATCCGATTGAACATGAAGGGACGTACCCGCTTCCGGAAGCGCAGCTTGACCGCTTTTTATTAAAACTGAAAATGGGATATCCGACTGCGGAGGAAGAGATGGAAGTATTGCGACGGGCAGGCTGTTATTCACCGCTTCAGGAGCTGCAGCCAGTACTTCGTTTAGAGGAGTTATTACAGCTGCAAGCAGAGATAAAGGATGTCGTGGTTGATGATAAAGTGAAAGCCTATATTATTGACCTTGCGCATCGAACACGAAATGATCCTCGTATTTATTTAGGAGTGAGTCCGCGTGGGTCGATAGCTTTAATGAAGGCGGCTCAAGCTTATGCGCTATTACGCAGCCGGGATTATGTGCTTCCGGATGATATTCAGTATTTAGCGCCATTTGTGTTTGGTCATCGATTAATTTTACAACCGGAAGCACAATATTCTGCAGAAAATGCTGCGTTTATTCTTCAAGATATTCTTTCGACGACTTCCGTGCCAGTGAAGAGAGTGGCTACGTGATGAAGAACGTGAAAAGATATACAAAAGTGATAGGGCTGTTTAGTTTGCTTCTAGCTATGTTTATATTTACGATGTTTCAAGGTAGTTTTGTGAGTTGGTTTTTGTTTTATGCCGTGTGCCCTTTTGTTCTTTATTCACTGGCGTTGTCTTTTCATTCGTTTCATGTATATACGGTGGAGCGAAAGATTACCAAGAAAGAATATTCAGTTGGAAGTGCAGTGGATGTTTACGTTACAGTGACACGAAAAAGCCGATTTCCTCTTCTGTATTTATTAGTAGAGGAGCAGATAGAAGGGACATCGCTTAGGCCGCCGCAATCTCTTTTATTTGTTGGCTTTACAAAAACGTTGACTTGGCATTATACATTAGAGCATGTTCCGCGTGGGGAGCACGTTTTTCAAGGGATACGTCTACATACCGGTGATGTACTAGGATTGTTTCACAAGGAACAAATGTTTAAAACGGAGGATACCATTCTTGTTTTTCCGGCTTATCATGAGCTAAGTTATCGGGAATTTAATCGATTATGGAGCGGTGAGCAAGGCTTTTCGCAAAGAGCACGCTCCCGCCAATCCTTCATTTCTGGTGTGAGAGAGTATCAGGCCGGCGATCAGCTCTCTTGGATTAATTGGAAAGCGACTGCAAAAGCGAATAGGCTCATGACGAAAGAATTCGATGAGCAAAGGAAGGAAACTTTTTATATTATTTTAGATCAAAGTTATACGGACTCATTTGAAGAAATGGTGTCCTTCGTTGCTTCTTTTGTTCATGCGGCGCTAAAGCGAGGGATACAGATTGGCTGGATTGATTCCATGCAGAATGTATATCTGCCAACAAGTAAAGGGGAGAGGCACAAGAGAGAGATTTTTTATCATTTAGCTCGTGTACAGCCAAGTTTGAATCAAAGTTTACCTCGCGATATTCGAATGGGGATGCATCAAGCGAAGCTTATTGTGATGACGACTCAGTTAACCTTTGAAAAGCTTGAACACATATATGCGTATAGGAATAACCAAGCGGTTACTTGTTTTGTCGTGAAGGAACAGGTAAAAGATGAAGATTACATAGTGCAGGAAGTGGCTTTGAAACAAGGCGTACAGGTGCAGTTTCTGATATCGCAAACCGGGGGAGCGAGTAAGAATGATGCCTAAACGAGTCGAAAATATAATACAACTATTCATCTATGTATTCTCATTTTTTCTCCTTACAGAATGGATGCGTCCGGTCTCGGAACTGACGGATACAGGGAATATGAAAGTGTTTATTCTGTTTATCATTTTATCATTAGCTGTTCACTTCTTTTCTTTTCACTGGCTTGCCCGTTCTGTTGTGTTAATAGGATATATAGCTGCAGTTGTATATATGTTATATGATGATACACTGTTTTCGATAGGAGAGCTTGAAGTCAATATAGCTTATGTATGGAGTGGCGATTGGGTACTTATGACCAATTCGTTTCGGACCTTATTATTTTTTGCATTGTTATGGCTTGTGACGTACTTGATTCATTATTGGATTTATATGAAGAGCAATCTGTTTTTCTTTTTTAGTATGACGGTTATTCTTTTAGCTATTTTGGATACTTTTACTCTTTATAATGCGAACGCAGCCATCGTTAGAGTCGTCATAGCAGGGGTTATGATATTGGGAGTAATGAAACTAGTTCATCTGTTTCCAGCGTTGTCGCTCCGCCTGTTAGGGAAATGGTCTATGTCACTTATTGTTATGGTAGCCTTTTTTGTATCAATGGGTCTTCTCTTGCCAAAGCCTGGTCCACAGTGGCCAGACCCCATTCCTTTTATTCAATCCTTTTCTGAGCAGGCAAAGGGAGAGGACAGTGCAGCTTCCGTTAGTAAGGTTGGATATAGTGAGGATGATTCAAAACTTGGGGGTTCTATTGAGCCTGATTCGTCCGTTGTGTTTTATCATACAGCAACGCCAGATCATTATTGGAAGGTAGAAAGTAAGAATGTATATACCGGGAAAGGATGGGTTTCATCGGTTGGAGAAGGAACGGCCTTTCCGCTAGCTAATGGCGACGAGCTGACAGAGCTAGAGAATTACGAGGGGCCGGAGCAAGTAGCCACAAAAGCACTCGCGGTATCGATATCTATTATGGAGGATCAAGGACATATTCTTTATCCGGCAGGGAGTTATTTGAAAAATGTGAAGGCGGATGGGGTCTCATTTTTTCTATATGAACCGAATCTAAAGAAACTAACACCTCAGACGGCGGATGGAAATGTACAAGATATAAGTGAGTATATGGTGAATTATGAGCAGCCGCGTTATGATTTGGCGCAATTCCGAAAAGTAACAGAGGCTGATGAAACGATGGATGTATTGATGGACTTATATACGCAGCTGCCTGATAGTATCCCGAGTCGAGTGTATGATTTAGCGAGGGAACTGACAGAGAATCAATCAAATTGGTACGATAAGGTGAAGGCTGTAGAAGATTACTTCGATCAACCGGAATTTGTCTATTCAAAGGAGGACATTCCTTATCCAGCGAAGGATCAAGATTATGTGGATCAGTTTTTATTTGAAACAAGGATTGGTTATTGTGATAACTATTCGACTTCAATGGTTGTTTTGCTGCGAGCGGCAGGTATTCCAGCTAGATGGGCAAAGGGGTATACGGAAGGGGAGCGAACGGTTAAAGAAGGGGAGGTTATTTATCAAGTAACGAATAATAATGCACATTCTTGGGTGGAAGTGTATTTTTCTGGGATTGGATGGGTTCCTTTTGAACCAACGAAAGGATTTTCGAGTGAATCGGAATTTATTAATTCAGACAGGACAACTCATCGTGATACGGAACATTCTACTGTACGTGAAGATCAAGCCGAAACACTGCAGCGAGAAGAGAAGAATGCTGTCAGTGAACAAAGAGGAACAAATGGGGAATTTATCGCGATTATGAAGCCATTTTGGATAAGCTTAGGGACTGTAGTTATCGTTGTACTTAGCTTATTTCTTACTCGTCGAAAATGGGTGCCACGTTTACTGATTACTCGTTATAAACGAAAATCCATTTGTTTTTCTGAAGCATATGAAGTGCTTGTTAAACAACTGCATCGTGCGGGATTAAAGCGTCTTGATGGGCAAACATTTCGTGAATATGCTGCTTATATTGATTCGGTCTATGATACAAATCTAATGACCAAACTGACACATCGCTATGAAATAATTCTTTATAGAGGAGATGAAGAAGGAGAAGCATGGAGGGAGCTTCAAGAGAGCTGGGAAACCTTAATGAGAAAAACTAGCTCTTGACCTTGTTTTTATTATACTGATACAATGACCGTAAAACGTATAGAGCCCTTCATATATCCTCGATAATACGGATCGAAAGTATCTACCAAATCACCGGAAATGATTTGACTATGAAGGCGGATTTCAACGTGTAAACTAGAAATCTGCCTTTTTGTTATGATGAAGGCATATTTCTAGTTTTTTTATGATAATATTCTGGTTATGGAAATAGTAAAAGTAATTACTTGATTCGAAAGACTCAAGTGAAAATACATTAGTTGAGGTGACGATAGTGCCGGGGAAAACAGAAATAAACCAAGAAATGATCGTAGTACTTGATTTCGGAAGTCAATATAACCAATTGATTACACGTCGTATTCGTGAATTTGGTGTATATAGTGAATTACATCCACATACGATTACAGCTGAAGAAATTAAAAAATTGAATCCAGCTGGAATTATCTTTTCAGGTGGACCAAACAGCGTATATGATGAGTCAGCTTTCCGTTGCGATGAAGCGATTTTTGAATTAGGGTTACCGATTTTTGGGATTTGTTACGGGATGCAATTGATGACGCAATATTATGGCGGGAAAGTAGAACCAGCGCAGCATCGTGAATATGGAAAAGCGATTCTTAATGTTCAAAATGATTCTGCCTTATTTGCTAACTTACCGAAAGAGCAAACTGTCTGGATGAGCCATGGTGATTTAGTTGTTGAAACACCAGAAGGTTTCCAAGTAGATGCAACAAGTGCATCTTGTCCAATTTCGGCAATGAGCGATCGTCAGCGTAATTTATTTGCGGTGCAATTCCACCCAGAAGTGCGTCATTCAGAATATGGAAATGACCTTTTGAAAAACTTCGTATTTGAAGTGTGTGGATGTAAAGGTGATTGGTCTATGGAAAACTTTGTTGAAGTTGAAATAGCGAAAATCCGTCAAATCGTTGGTGATAAAAAGGTTTTATGTGCATTGAGCGGAGGCGTAGATTCGTCTGTTGTAGCTGTGTTAATCCATAAAGCGATTGGTGACCAATTAACATGTATTTTTGTTGACAACGGTCTACTGCGTAAAGGAGAAGCGGAAGGCGTAATGAAAACCTTTAGTGAAGGCTTCCATATGAATGTCATTAAAGTAGATGCAGCTAATCGTTTCTTAGACAAGCTAGCAGGCGTTTCAGACCCAGAGAAAAAACGTAAAATTATCGGTAATGAGTTTATTTATGTGTTCGATGATGAAGCAACGAAATTAGAAGGTATTGATTTCTTAGCTCAAGGTACACTATATACTGATATTATTGAGAGTGGAACAGCAACTGCTCAAACGATTAAATCACATCATAATGTTGGCGGGCTTCCTGAGGACATGCAGTTTACGTTAATTGAGCCGCTTAATACATTATTTAAAGATGAAGTACGTGCTCTTGGAACAGAGCTAGGTATTCCGGATGAGATTGTATGGCGTCAACCATTCCCAGGTCCAGGATTAGGGATTCGTGTGTTAGGTGAAATTACAGAGGACAAATTGGAGATTGTTCGCGAGTCTGATTTTATTTTACGTGATGAAATTAAAAAAGCAGGATTAGACCGTGATATTTGGCAATACTTCACAGTGCTTCCGAACATCCGCAGTGTAGGTGTTATGGGGGATGGTCGTACGTATGACTATACAATCGGTATTCGTGCAGTAACGTCTATCGATGGAATGACATCTGACTGGGCACGTATTCCGTGGGAGGTACTTGAAACGATTTCAACACGTATTGTTAACGAAGTATCTCATGTAAACCGCGTGGTGTATGACATTACGAGTAAGCCGCCAGCAACAATTGAGTGGGAGTAGGACTTGCGAATAATATAATCTAAACAGGTTATAAACGCAGTCATACTAATGTCTAAGTTGAATTGTAATTGTTAAGTACTAGTATTGTGATTAACGTACAACTATTTATATTTCAAAAATTAAACTCTCTTCTAGTTATTTATAACAAATAACTAGAAGGGGGGTTTTTATTTTGGTCAAAATTAGTGATTTGATTGATGATTTTAAAATGAACCAGCAAATTCAAGGTCGTAAAGATAAGTATAATGAATTACGATTTGGCGATGAATTATTTTACTAAGTTTTTAATGTTTTTACGGATATATGCAAGGTTAGCAGTACACTAATAAGGTTTACTTCAGTAAAATAAGGGATATTATATTTGTTGAATAGATTCTCTTTAAGGACAAGAAAAGTAGGTGAACAAAGTGGGGAAATATCAATTGGATACCAAAGGTAAGGTAGCTGTGACAAAATATCATGAAAAACACAAGCCTGCCAAATTTGATAAAAAGCAGCAACTTGAAAAAATACGTGCGGAGTATTTGAAAAAGAAGCAGGAACAAACAGATAAATAATATGAATGAAAACATACAAGGGGTTCACCTGCTACAATTGAGTACAAGAATTGAACGGATTTTTCTGTTTTGATAAAAAGCGTAAAACACTTATGTATCAATGGTTAGTGAGCGGGGTGTATGACATTACGAGTAAGCCGCCAGCAACAATTGAGTGGGAATAATAGGGTTAACTCCTTGTAAATTCCGTATATTAATTTCTTGCAAAGAGGAAAAATAATCTAATCACGAACGATAATTGATTTAATTATCAGAACATTCGTCTTGGATGTTGACGTGTGTATTAGGAATTGTTACACTATACCTATATTTATTAAATTAATAATGTTTCGTCGTATAATATCGGAAATATGGTCCGAAAGTTTCTACCAAGCTGCCGTGAACAGTTTGACTACGATGTAAAAGAATTTAGGTATAGATGTAGCATTTGTAAAGCCCTCTTTTACATGTAGTTAAGCTCCGTTCGGTAGAGAACGGAGCTTTTTTCGTATATGACGTTGCGGAGGAGACTAGGGAATGAAGAAATACTTTCAGTTTGAAGAACTAGGTACGAATTATCGCCGTGAAATTATCGGCGGAATTACGACGTTCTTAGCTATGGCGTATATTTTGGCTGTTAACCCTAATATATTAGGAATGGCTAACATGGATAAAGGAGCGGTATTTACGGCAACCGCTTTAGCAGCTGCAATCGGTTCCATACTGATGGGGTTAATTGCAAAATTCCCAATTGCACTTGCGCCAGGTATGGGGCTAAATGCGTTCTTTACATTCGGTGTTGTCTTGGGAATGAAAATTCCTTGGGAAACGGCTTTAACAGGGGTACTGATTTCTGGGGTTGTGTTCGTTCTTTTATCAGTATCAGGTATTCGTGAAAAAATCATTAACGCGATTCCAGCAGAATTAAAACATGCGGTTGGGGCTGGGATTGGTTTATTTATTGCATTTGTAGGATTTCAAGGTTCAGGAATTATTGTAGATAATCCAGATACATTGCTTGGATTTGGAGAGTTAACAGGTAATACACTACTAGCTATATTCGGGATTGTTATTACGATTATTTTATTAACAAAAGGAATTAAGAGCGGTATTTTCTTGGGGATGGTTATTACAGCAATCGTCGGCGGAATCTTTGGCCTAGTTTCTACTCCTGAAGCGGTTGTAGGTTCTGCTCCGAGTCTTACTCCAATTTTTGGAGCGGCGTTTGAAGCATTTACTGATGTAAGCAGCTTGTTTACAGTAGACATACTAGTCGTGATTTTAACATTCTTATTTGTTTCATTCTTTGATACGGCTGGTACGTTAGTAGCTGTTGCTCAACAAGCGGGACTTATGAAAAATAACGTACTTCCGGGAGCGGGTAAAGGGTTACTTGCAGATTCACTTGCCATTGTATCAGGTTCAATTCTTGGTACATCTACAACAACGTCTTATGTTGAATCAACTTCTGGTGTTGCAGCAGGTGCTCGTAGTGGCTTTGCAGCAATTGTAACAGGTATCTGTTTTATTTTAGCTTTATTCTTTGCTCCGTTATTAGCGGTTGTTACATCAGCTGTAACAGCTCCGGCGTTAATTATTGTTGGGATACTGATGGTTTCATCACTTCGCTTAATTAAATGGGATCAATTTGAAGTAGCTGTTCCAGCATTCTTCACAGTTGTTATGATGCCATTAACTTATTCGATTGCTACTGGTATTGCTTGTGGTTTCGTATTTTACCCAATCACAATGATAATGAAAGGAAAAGCGAAAGAAGTACATCCAATCATGTACGGATTGTTTGTAATCTTTGTTCTATATTTCATCTTCTTGAAATAATACGAAAAAAACATTTTTAAAAGAGAATTGGATGGAGAGACGCAAGGGAATTGCGAGTTGTCTCTATTCAATTCTCTTTTTTATTGTGGGTAACATAATGCTTTGAAAATAAAAATTTTATTAATGTAAGAATGATGAAAATATAAAATGGATAGATTTTTTGAAATTTCGATTGACGGGATGAAAATAAAATGTTATCTTATTAAAACAGCGTTTACGAGACAATGTTTAAGAAAAATACTTCTAAAAAAGTGTTGACTTAATTTCAAGTAAATGATATATTTAAAAAGTCGCTTCTGCAAGGTGGCGGAAATTGCTCTTTGAAAACTGAACAAAACAAAGCGCCAACGTTAATTTTTTAAGTGAGCACACA